>WJKO01000594.1 GCA_014729055.1 Promethearchaeota archaeon
AAAAAAGTGAGAACAAACCCAAAATAGACTCATCTAGATTAACGACCGCAGAATATGAAGCTATGTTTTTAAGAAAATTTGAAAAAAAACATAATAAAAAACATAAAAAAAAAGATAGTAAAAACGATGATAACGGAATTCAACTTAAAGAGATTAAATCAGAGTCGTCTAAGAAGAAAAAGAAGAAAATTAAGTCCAAAGCTTCTCAAAAACCCAAAAAACCCGAGCCAGAATATGGGGCGAAGATGGATTTCTCTTGGGTAAATAATCCTATTGAATATGTAAGACATTGTCCTAATTGTAATAATTTTCTTAAGACCGACAATTCAAGTGAATATGCTTGTCCAAAATGCGATACTTCTATGGTGTTTTCTATCCATTGTTCCCATTGTAATCTTTGGTTTGACGTAAAGACCCCAAAAAAGTATCCTTGTCCAAAATGTGGCAGAATAATTAAACAAGGTGGAAATTAATCAAAATAAGAAATAAAAAGTAATCTATTTCTGAACATCCCATTTTTTAAGATAAATTGTTTGTCCTAGCGTACTTCCGCGTTTGATTTCTTCCCGTATTCTGTCTTCTCGTTCCTTTACATCAATCGCTCTATTTGCCATTTCCATAGCAATTTTCTTAGGAACCACTACAATTCCACTTTCATCACCGACAATCCAGTCCCCTGGCTCAACTTTACGTCCACCACATTCTATAACTGCATTAATCTCTCCAAAACCCTTTGGTTCTCCCGCTGTGGGCGTAAAATGTCTCGCAAAGACTGGAAATTCTAGCTTACGAATGTCATCAATATCCCGTGCTGCTCCATCAATAATGACCGCTTGAACACCTTGGCTTATACATGAATTGGTTGCCAATTCACCCCAACATGCTATCTCACTTCCGCAGTTATCAATAACCAGTACATCTCCTTTTTTACAATGGTCTATTCCGGATACTGGTTTACTCCAATCACCTGCATATGACCGAACGGTGACCGCAGGTCCCGCAAATTTCAAGGGTTTTTCTTTAGATCCGCTCCACACAGGTTTTAAACCCCGCATTTCTCCAGTCTTATGCATTGCATCGGATATATTACATGTACTCACTATGGAGAAAGCATCTCGGAGATGTTGTGTGTCGAACTTGTGAAATGCATTAGACCTAATAGGTTTACCCGTTTTTAATGACTTGATTATTTTTCGAGCTGATTCTTCAGGACTTGGTGCTTTATACAAAGCTCCTCCAACTATAATTAGATCTGCTCCCGCTTCATACGCTCTTACTGCAGTCTCACTATTCAATCCTCCGGCGGCAGCAATTTTAACTTGTCCCTTCACTGCTTCCGCCACTGCACGAACCGTATCGATTGGATTTCTTCCTAATACTTGTTGATCAAGACCGACATGAATATTAATTATATCTACTCCTAAATTTTTCAACTCAACGGCCCGTTTTCCGGGATTCTTAGTCATTATTAAATCCGCTGCTATTTCGACCCCGTATTTCTTACCCGCTAAGACGCTTTCTCTAATTGCTGAATCATCTGCTACACCTAATATAAATACGATGTCGGCTCCTGCCTTAGCTGCCATTTCAACTTCTACTGTACCAGCATCCATTGTTTTCATATCAGCAATAATTTTTAAATTAGGAAATCTTTTTCTGAGTTCTCGAACTGCATTCATACCCTCTGCCTTAATGAGTGGTGTACCAGCTTCCACATAAGTCGCTCCACCCTTTACCGCTTCCTCTGCGATTTTAATAGCCCTAGGTAGATTCATCAGATCAAGCGCCACTTGAAGCGGAGGTATTTCTTTGCTTGTTCCACTATCTGATTCTACTATTGATTGTACCATTTTTTATTCACACTAATTTTCTAACTGAATTTGATCCTCCCTAATTAGATCTTAAAAATTTTAGTTTTATTGAATTTTAGTACGTAATTTATGGTAATAGTACGTACTATCATTTAAAGGTATGATCGAAAAAGCCCAAATATCAAATATCAAGTATATCAAAGATCAAATATCAAGTATATCAAAGAAGGTATGTTGATGAAGACAATTAGTGAAGAACTTAAAACCTTAAGCAATTGTAAAGTTTTCGATAAACGTGATTATAAATATGTGGTACTTCCGCTGGATTATGAGTGCAATTACGACCAAATGATGTTATATTCGAGTGAATTGAAAAATGCAATAATAAGAAATGTCGATATTGATCAAATTGATAAAATTATGACCATTGAGAGCAAAGGGATCTTGATATCAACATTAGTTGCATACGAACTTCAAAAACCATTAAACATAGTTCGAAAGCGTAAACTTAATTTAAAAGGCGAGAAATCAGTAGTCAAGAAAACTGGATATGGGTCATCAACAATTTATATAAACGGAATTGAGGAAGGAGATAAAATAATATTGGTTGATGACTTGGTCTCTACTGGAGGCACTCTAAAAACTACGATCAACGCATTATGGGAATTAGGTTGCAAAATACTCGGAATTGTGATCTTGTTCGATAAAGTAGAATTTGGCGGGAGTAAATACATAAAAAGTAAGTTTTCAGAACAGTTAAATATCCCGTTTGAATCTATTTTTAAGATAAAAATCGATGACGATAATACATTAAGTGTTTCTTTATAAAATCATCCTTTTAAAAACTGGTCTTCTAAAACGCAGCTTATAAACAACTTTATATAAAAGGAGAATCCATAAGATAAACATGACAAAAAAAGATAAAGATTCAATTGAAGAGGGAGAGCAATTTGTAGAAATACCAGAGGACGACCTCGACGAAAAACGATTCTCAAAGCATAGAAAATATGCATATTTAATTACTTTCATTACGTTCGTTGTAATTATTCTTCTTGATATATTCCTAAAAAATAATCGAGGAATAGAGAATACCATAATTGCGTGGTTTATTGCCTATCTTTGGATACTCCCATACCTATATTATCAAATGAGACATTATAAATTCTCATTTCATATACGCGAATATGAACAAATAGCAAAAATCTATACAATTCTTATGGTTTACTTCTTGATCGTATGTCTATTATGTTTCATCGCACTGTTATTCTTAATAATAGCCCCACCAACATGGCTTGTTCCCGCTATATATGGTTTTGGATTGTTATTTTTGTTGCCAGCAATTGTACTTGCTTTGGTCATCGAAAGATAAATCTAAAATATAGAATCTGCCATCTATTCTTGCTAAAAATTAGAAATCAGATGGTTTAATTAACTAAATCAAATAGACTATCAACTTTTATCATTTTTTTAACTTCAACGCTAGTAAGAACTGATTTATCTGATAAATCGTCAATATTTTTAATTTTCTTGACTCTAATGTCGATATTTCTAGTTTCATTTGGTTGCATTGAGAAGAAATTATCCGAGGCTATGAAATCCATGTTATTTGATTCTAAATAAACATAGAGCGCAATTTTGCTGGAATAAATGTCTATTTGGAATTTCTGATATGTATCATCGGGATCTGTCTCAATTTCTATAACTTGTTTGATTTCTAAGTTTGGATCTTGTAGATCAAACTTTTTTGGATGATCAAATAGACGAAATCCTCTATAAATAATATTAGAAATTGGTTTATCTGTATTTTTTTCTCTCACCCCTATATTCTTCAGCTTTTTTAGTTTGTAAAAGATTATATTATTACGTCGGTTCTTTCTTCTTCGGTTCTCTTTACTTAAATCTAACGTTCTGATCTTTTTAGATTGATTAGGAAGTACCTTTACAACATCTGTCCCTTTCTTTAATGTTTTTCCGCTTGAATTCATAATTGTCCATTCCAAAGTTCCATTAAATGGACTGAGATTATCGTTTGTTACCCATAATTCTGCAGACTTCTTAGATTCACACACGCTTGGAAAAATATTCTGGTAAAATCGCTTAGCAAAATAATGCAGTGCTTTCCAACGCCCATAATAATCGATTGAAGCCCAACTAGCTACTGGCCAACAATCGTTTAACTGCCAGTATAATGCACCCATACAATGAAATTGGTTTTTATTTCTTCGCCAGTGTTCAACACCATATTCCATGGCTTCAGCATGTGTAATTTGAGATAACACTACTTGTTTTTGAAAAGTATCAGGTATTGAAAATCTCTTCTTCATATAATCCATTATCTTTTTATTACCCGCACTATTCTTTTGATGATTTTCCATAATTTCAGAATGAAAGCTGTATTGATTCTCTGGACAAAATTCCGATATTGTCTTCATTGATGGAAAAGATTCAAATCCAAATTCAGACATAAAACGAGAATCAAACTTGCGATAAGCAGTAAAGGGTTTTCCGCCGTGCCATACCATCCAATAATGGCTGTCGCCAACGTCCGGACTATTTGATTTTAAAATTCCCCCTTGTTTCATACCTCCATTGGATGGGCTACTAGGCCAATATGGCCGATCTGGATCAAATTTTGAAGTTAAGTCTGGTAATAACTCCTCAAATAGATAGATATATGTATCTTTAAGCGCTTTTCGGGCACTAATGCAGAGAACTTTACGAGAATACCACACCCAATATGTTTCAATTTCGTTGTTTCCGCACCAGAGGGCCAAGCTTGGATGGTGACGTAACCTCTTAATATTTTCTTGGGCTTCTTGTTTTACATTGTTAATAAAATCATCATGTGAAGGGTATGCAGCACATGCAAATGGAAAATCTTGCCATATCAAAAGGCCTAAGTCATCACACAGTTCATAAAAAAGATCATCTTCATAGATGCCGCCACCCCATACACGGATCATATTCATATTAGCCTCTTTCGCATAATTCAAATTAAGTTCATATAATCCCAATTTCTTTCCTCTTGGAATGAAACTATCAACTGGTATCCAATTTGCTCCTTTTGCAAATATAGGAATTCCATTTAGCCTAAAATAAAATGTCTCACCCCATTTATCCATTTCTCGTATTAATTTGATTTCACGCAGCCCTATGTACTGTTCAAAATCATCTAAAACTTGATCTGAATTCTTCGATGTTATTTTGGCCTTTAGTTTATACAAGTTCTGTTTCCCTAAATTATGCGTCCACCATAGTTCTGGATCCTTAACATCAAAAGAGATAATAGATTTTAGACCCTTAATTGATACTGATTTTTTAATCATCTTGCCACTAGGGGATAATAATTCAATATGGATGGTATAGTCTTTTTGTAGAATGGGTTTTTCTTTTTCTTTTTGTGAAGAATTTAGTACATTTGGATCGTGCAATTTAATTAATAATGATAGTTTTACATCTTCTACATGTATTTTATCTATATTTTCCTCTGTAAAATTATCGATATTATAATTAAAATCTTGTTTTGGATAAATAGATTCAATATAAACATCATCGTAGCTTATAATTTCTACTTTTTTCCATATCCCAATATCTGGAAGCTTTGGCCCCCAATCCCAACCAAAACTGTATTGTGCTTTTCTAAGATATGGAACACCAGGCAATGCGGTAGGACCAGTATCTAATTTATAACCGTATTTATCTATTCGTTCTTTCGCAACTCGAGTTGGACTTTTAAATTTCACTTCAATTTTGTTTTTTCCCGTTTTTATCATAGAATTTATATTAAAATCATAACTTCGGAACATATTATTTGTAGTCCCGATTAGTATATCGTTGAAGTAAATATCTGCAATTGTGTCCAAGCCATGAAATCTTAAGATCTTATGATTATTATCTGATAGTCTGCCCTTATTTTTCAATTCTACCGTTGTTGTATATGTCCAATCTGAATCATAAACCCAAGACATATCGTGCTCTCTGTTACCGTAAAAAGGATTTTTGATTATGTCATTTTTTAAAAGACTTTCAAAAACAGTACTTGGTACTGATACATGCACTTCAATATCGCGATTTTCATTCTTGAGTATCCAATTTTCCTTAACTTCAACATATTCTAAAACTTTCCCCATAATCTTTAATTTTGTGTTTCTTAAATAAAAGTTTTTTAAGTTGGAGATTAAAAATAACCATATGGGTGAATTTTTACGATCAATAGATGCCGCGATTGCCGCTCCCGAAAAAGCAGAAGAAATTTTAGAAGATCATGCATTTATGAGTTTTTTATTCAAGATTTTTGGCATCTTTAGCACCGTCATGTGGTTTTTGACAGGATTAGATCCAAAAAGATCTATAGCATTAGCAAATGAAAACAAACTAATTGATGAATACTATTATGAGAGTTTACAACAAGGGTCATTTTGGTTTTCGCTTATAATAATATGTTGTGGTATCGCCTTTTATTTATTATCCGCAGTTATTCCTTCAATTATTCTGAAAAAAAATACAAAAAATAAAACAGTAAGACAAATTTCGAGAGGATTCTTGATTACAATAAGTATGCGTATACCCATATTTTTAGCGATTGGAACAATACCCATGCTAATATTTGATGCAACACTCTTTAATGAACAATCAACTTTTATTCCATCAGCGATTTGGGTTGTCATGGGATCAATTGCATTGATCGAACTCTGGAGGATGACAGGTAAAATGGCAACAAATCTCTTTCTAACATTTAAAAAAGGAGTAATAATTGCTATATTTACCAGTATAACAATAGGTGGCGTAATCGCAATGTTGTACTTTTATGGACCATTTTAATACTATAAGAGGGAATACTATGAGAGGAAACAGATTACAAGACGAAAATAGAGTTAAGATTCGCTTTAATAAGGGAATTTTATGGGCATTTGTTATGATTTTATTATTAGTATGTAGTACAGTAAACTTTTTTGGTATTCATCCCTTTCGAGATTCACTTGAGAAAAAGCTTTTAGACGAAGCAGAGAGTCGAATTGAAATAATAAGAAAAGGAACAACATCCCTCGATTTTGGAGTCGGGAATGCCTCAGCACCCGTTTATATCCGTCAATTATCTCATGATTTTCGCTTTGGTGCTAATTGTTTCCAATTCGGAGAATTTTCAACAGAGTACTTAAACCAATTATACAATGAATCCTTTCAATCATTATTTAACTATGCTACCCTTCCATTTTACTGGGATATGTTTGAACCAACTCAAGGAGTGTATCCATATCGATATAGAATGCATAATATGACTGAATGGTTGGAAACCTTCAATGGTACTGCGAAAGGCCATCCCATAGTATGGCAATCAAATTATCCTCCATGGCTGACGGAAAAGGATGAAAGTGAGAATGAAACGATTGTACTCAACAGAATTGAATACCTACTTAATGAGTATCCTGAAATAAAGGTCTGGGATCTTGTCAATGAAATGATACACGTGAACAATTCGTGGTTAGGGGATACACCGGTTGAAACTTGGGAGGTTGCTCTTGAAAAAGCCCGTTCAGTTCGTGATGATTGTGAATTTATTATAAATGAATACGATATTATTGATTCTGGTAATGCATCTAAAGGATTTGGTCCACCCAAGTCATATTATGATTTAATTAAACAAATTATAGAAGATAATTATGCTCCCGACGCAATTGGATTTCAATTTCATAGTACTTATAAATGGCAACCATTACAAGATATAGTTGATACACTTGATACATTTGGGGATTTTAAAATTCCTTGTCAAATAACTGAATTCATACCTGCAAGTAAAGGATACTATTATGGAGGCTCTCGCAGAGGTGTAATTACAGAATTTAAACAAGCAGAGTATGCGAAAATAATCTATAAAATGCTATTTTCTCACCCTGCAATCAATACAATTACTTGGTGGGATTTTTCAGATACCGAAAATTGGGGTGCTTGGAAAGCTGATTCTGGTGCATATATGATGACACAGAATGGGCGCCTTTTGCCTGTGTATACAACACTATACGATCTCATTCATGTTGAATGGAATTCAACGATGGAAACATCTTTAGATGAAAATGGACGACTTAAATTCTCTGGATTCTATGGAAATTATACAATTTCTATTGATGGTGGAGATCCAATATCCTTTAATATCACAGACACACGAACAGCAGAAAATAAACCTTGGAAGACCACAGATATCGAATTAGAGTGAAAACATGTTATACATAATTAAGATGGGAATTAAGTGGGATTTAGATCATTATTTAAAAGCAATTATCAAAATTCTTATGCCAAAATTATCTCATTTAAAGATTTGGATTTATTAGAGTAAAGTTTAAATCTTTGTCCTACATTCAAAATATTTGTCGCTTGTTAATTTGAACATCATCGGATGTGATAAAAGCGATAATTGAAATAATGGTTAATTGCTGCTAATCATGATCTCTGCCATTTAACTGTTAAGCCTATGTCAGAGCGGTTGGTAGTATGTCACTCTAAGGTATGAAGTCTTCAGATCTTATTTATTTAGGGTCTGTAATTCGTATTTCAAATCATATAACATTGTTGTTATAGGTATTTGTATACTTAGACGGGATTACACGGTGAGTGACAAGTGGTCCGTCACTATTGATGGAACGCTACATAGGGTTAAGGCTGAATATCATAATTAACACCCATTTTGTAATTAAATTCCCAAAAAACAGCGTATATAATAACCAAATAAAGGTTAGCATAACGCCGTTCGCTGGGTTAACATGCTTTGAATAGTAATTTTATAACCTTCTAAATCGGATTGAATATCAAAATTGGTTACATCAATCGATTTTACTATCTGCGTTATAGAGTTATTGTTCTGCAGGTTACTGTGAGATTAAATCTCATATATTATTATTGCTAGATAAATTAAGGCATAATACTCCTGGTCTGTAAGACAGATTAGGTTCTAAAGCACAACACTCAAAATTACTTCCGGTAGTTAACTATTTGATGTCGAATTCGCTACAAGATCGATGAACCAAACGCATTGCGTCGGGTGTCGAGCAATCTGAACTCGCTTCCGATTAAAACTCAATACGCCCACGCTGTTTGGGGGATATCTTGGCTTGGGAACTGACGAAGGGCGTGACAAGCTGCGATAAGCCCCGGGTAGTCGCAAGTAGATGTTGATCCGGGGATTCCCGAATGAGACGTCTTGTGATAATGGAAGTTATCACACTCCGTAAGGAGGGGGAACGCGCTGAACCAAAGCATTCTAATAAGCGCAGGAAGAGAAAACAAACGTGATTCCGTAAATAGCGGCGAGCGAAAGCGGAATAAGCCAAACCGAATCCTCAGTGGAAAACGCTAAGGAGATGTGGTGTATTGGACTCGGGTCGGGCCTCGTTGGGGAAGCTGAATGTTTCTGGAAAGCTAAGCCATAGAGCGTGATAGCCGCGTAAGTGTAACCCAAAAGGCGCATGCCGAGTATCCGGAGTAACACGACTTGGTATTGCCGTGTGAAGATAGCAGTGTCTATCCTGCTAAGCTTAAATATATCCCAAGTCCGATAGCGCACTAGTACCGTGAGGGAATGATGAAAAGTATCCTGGAAAGGACGTGAAAAGTGCTTGAAACCAGACAGTGAGTGAAGGAAGCGGAGGGAAAGGATAGATTCTGAACGAAGTTAACACTGGTAACGGTGTAGACGAGATCAGAGGACCACCTTCGCTTCATCCGTCTTGAACCACGGGCCAGGGAGTTTGCATGCGTGGCGAGTTGGCTAAGGAGCGAAACTCTGTACCCCTAGGGAAACCGAGATCTTCGCAGCCATTTCATCACATTGAGTGAAAGTGTAGCTACGGCGAACACTGGATCTCTCTAAGGGATATGGTGAGGAAGACGCGTCTGAAAGGGCGCACAGTCACACATGTAATGCCTGAAACCCCGTGATCTATGCCTGGCCAGGGTGAAGCCATTCGAAAGGATGGTGGAGGCCCGATAGGATTCTGACGTGCAATTCGTCCCGTTGAGCTGGGTATAGGAGTAAAAGACTAATCTACCGGGGAGATCGCTGGTTCTCTCTGAAGTTGCTCTGAGGCAAGCCCCGAGTGAGGCAGGTGGTGGTGTAGAGCACTAATTGGCTTGGTATGGACGGGAAACCGTTCGCCGGCTTCTTAAACTCCGAAGCTGCTGCCGCCATAGACCTCGGGAGACGGTTTGGTACGGGTAAGCCGTATCGTCGAGAGGGGAACAACCCAGATTGAGGTTAAGGTCCCTAAGTGCCGGCTAAGTGTTAAACTAAATGGTGTCATTCCTCGAAGACAGTGAAAAGGTAAGCCTAGAAGCCGCTA
>WJKO01000595.1 GCA_014729055.1 Promethearchaeota archaeon
ATTCATTCCACTCCCGAAGGTAAGAATGACCATTTCGAATCCGCATTCTACGCATTGATCAATCGCGAATTTAACTTTTTCTGGATCTGCACTTCGGACGTGCATAAATATCGGATTTTCCGTAACCCATGGGGCAATCGTTCGATACATCTTCCTTAATTCCAAACCTTTACGCTCTCTTTCTGTAGAATCATAGATAAGTTCGTAAATCCGAAAGGATTCAAACTTTTCATTCGGTTCAATATCTAATTCTGGGCCGATAGGTGGTTTGCATTTTAGAAGAATTGGTGCATCTGATTTATAAGGTACTTGTGATGAATAATCAGGATCAGTTTCCCAGTAAATAACTTGCTCTGCTGTTTTTGGACTCATTGCGCTAAATGCGTAATCACTTTCCACGTGAAAATTAGGATACTCATATCGATTTAGTCTGCCTTGACACCATGTTTCATGTTCCACGGCAGCAAGAAATTCACTGGTAAACTGGTTCAATCGAATCTTTCTTGGAGATTCATTATGAATTTCAACCCATTTGGATAAAAGCGGAATATTGTCATACATTCTATATACAATATCAATTTTAATATTCTTCAAGGAAGAATGAAGATACTTAAATCTTAATCCGATTCCTTTCGGAGGCCACTGTCTATTGAGACACCACCGAACCTTTTTCCATTTAAAGCGTTCCTTTATTTGTTCTACCTCAAAATCATATAATTCAAATGTATTCTCAGATTTTACAAGCTTGTCAATCCATTTAGGTCGGAAGTATGCATATTCATTTTGCCCTTTCAAGCCACCAATTGCATATTCTTTACCATCTATTTCGACCGATGCTTCAGGTTTGATACCTCTGATGATGGATTCGGTTGTTATTTCATTTCGATAATTAATCGTCGTACAATTTGGTTTGATTAGAAAAATGCGAGAAAGTAATTTATTTGTGAGAACGATTTCATGTTTATGTTGCCCTTTGGTGACAACGGCACGATTCACGTCAGAACCATGTGGGTCTATCAACCATTCATTCCTAATTCTTGAAATGGGCTTAAAATCGTTCAATTCTTGCCATTTTCTTATCATGAAAATTTATCCTGAATTCTTTATTTACTCGCTCTTGCTTTCTTGGAAATTCTTTATTGCTTTATCTAAGGCAGTTATTGCTAATTTTGGGCAATGAAGATGTTCATCGGGCAATCCGCCTAAAGCATCTGTTAATTCTTCCGGAGTAATGCTCATAGCGTCTTTAATCTTTTTTCCTTTAACCATCTTTGAAAGTTTACTAGCAACCGCGGTGGTTACGCCACAACCGTCCGTTCTAAATTTTATATTTTCTATGTGATCTTCTTCGATATGTATATACATTAATACAGAATCTCCACAGACTTCCGAGGTGTATCTGCCAAACCCGTTACATAGATCTTCCGATAACTTTCCTACGTTTGAAGGGTTGTGATATTCTTCTCGAACAATATCGGAATAGTCTTCTTGCTCTTTTTTATCTATTTCTGCTTGTAATTTCTTCACAAAATCATCAAACTCGTTATCATTTCCCATTTTCCGTGATCATTTCCCGTTTTCAATGATAAGAAGTAGGTTCGCTTTTAGTTAAAATTTTAGTTTGAATTTGAGAGTGTTTTTAATAATGTCTGAAAGGTTAGTCTAAACGCATCTTGATAAATTATTTCACTCATTCTTCTATAACCTTCAACAGAAAAATGTAATCCGTCGCCCACATCATATTTAACGATAAGATCACCATTTTTTCCCCCCATATTAGAATACAAATCTGCAAAAGCAATGTTGTGAGTTTCAAAAAAGTCGATTAATCTTTGATTTAGCTGTATTTTTCTCCTATTATATTCCCTATCAGTTGATTCGAACATAGTAGGAGGTATTGTTGCACCGATTGGAGTGATTTCCTCATCCAAACATGTGAGATGCATTTCCTTTAAATTTTCAAATATTTCATTGATGCTCAAATTCCATCCCAGATCATTCGTGCCGCCGACGATGATTATAATATCTATTTTGTGTTTCAGAAATGGGTATTCTATGAGGCTTGGATACAATCTCTCTTTTATTTGTGAGGTGATCTGACCGCAAATACCTCTATTTTCAAAATAAATATCAATCATATATCGCTGAATTGTATTTCCAAAATCTTTCTTCAAAAGTTTTTTCAACCAATATTGATATTGGGATTGGGAATTGCCACCGCCCCAATAACTCGAAAAGCCGGGATGACCATCAGTGAGGCTATTTCCGAGACATCCGATTATAATAGTGGGATTGTCGTTATTAATATGATTCATTTGATAATTAAAACAAGCGAAAAATCACTTAAAAGTTCTTTTTAAGCATAAAATTAATTAAAATATTTAAATTTCCGAAAAAACTCATGTAAGTATGACCAGATTACGAGTGCTTGGAAATTCATGTTTAGAACTAGTCGATTCTTCTCATCATATTATTATTGACCCTGTATATAGCGTGAACCCAAAGAAGGGAATTGACACAATTTTAATAACGCACGAACATGATGACCATCTAGATATGAAATACATTAACGAAATTAAAGAGGAATATGCGCAATCTAAACAAGAATTGAAGATTTATGCTCCCAAACCTTCTCAGAAAAAAATGATTCAAGCAGGTTGGACAGATGGAATTAAAGTAATTGATCAAGATTTAATGATCTTGCAAGAAGATGCCAGTTTTTCAGTTGAAGCCATGAAAATTAATTGCTATAAAGCCAAAGCGTGTTATTCCTTTCGATTATCATCAGGAAATATACATATATTGCACACCGCAGATGCTGTTGAGTTTACACAAAAATTAAGGAAATATAATAACTCTATCGATTATTGCTTCATCTCTTGTTTTGAAGACTATTTCGAAAACTACTTGCAGTTTGTAAAAGATTTAAGAGCGAAGATGATCTATCCGTATCATTTTAGAAAAGGCAAGAATGAATTTGCTAAGCGTTTGGCGGAGTTCCTCAAGAAAAACGAAATTAATAGTAAATTTATAAAGATTGGAAC
>WJKO01000596.1 GCA_014729055.1 Promethearchaeota archaeon
ACTTAATTTTCCATTTACTGCTATTATTGGTCAAGATAGAATGCGAAAAGCTTTAATTCTTAATATAATTGACCCAACAATCGGTGGTGTCTTACTGACGGGACACCAAGGTACAGGAAAAAGTACAGCTGTTCGTTCACTCGTAGATATTCTTCCAGATATTATCGCTGTTCATGGATGCCCATTTTCATGTAATCCTAACGAAAAAACAGAATTTATGTGTGATTCATGTAGAAAGAAAATCTTAGAGGATTCCATTAAAGTAGACACTGTAATCAAGAAAATTAATTTAGTCGATTTACCGCTTGGAGTCACAGAAGATATGGTTTGCGGCAGTCTCGATCTTGAGAAGGTTCTCAAGGAGGGCATTAAAAGCCTGCATCCCGGATTATTAGCAAAAGCGAACCGAGGTATATTATATATTGATGAAATAAACTTATTACAAGATCATATTGTTGATATTCTATTAGATTCAGCAGCTTCAGGCGTTAACATTATCGAACGGGAAGGTGTATCCATATCTCATCCATCAAGATTTATTTTAATTGGTTCAATGAATCCAGAAGAAGGAGAACTACGTCCACAAATAAATGATAGACTAGGCTTAGAAGTATCTATAGATGCTCCAGTAGACCCTAAAATTCGAGCTGAAATAACTAAGAGGGTCATAGAATTTGGAGATAATCCACAGAATTTTATTAAAAAGTATGAAGATAAACAAAAAGCATTAAAAGAAAAAATTATTAATGCAAAAAAAGTCATTAAAGATGTTAAAGTTCCAGAAGCCATCTTTAAATTCGTCTCTAGTTTGGTTTTAGAGCTTGAAATCCAGTCTCAAAGAGCAGATATAACATTCATTCGTTGTGCTAGAGCTAATGCTGCTTTCAGAGGATCAAAAATAGTAGAAATGATAGATTTAGATGCTGCCATTGATCTTGTCTTTGAACACAGGATGCGTGCTCTAAGAGATGATATTGATCCTAAAGAGATAGTAGATAAAATCAGAGAAATATACAGCAAAATCAAAAAGGCTTATGAGAATACAAATGTTTATCAGCCAAATGACCAACAAGAAGGACCTATGAAAGGAACAGACGAACCGCAATTGGAATTTAAAAGACAACCTTACGATCCCGAAACTATGAAAGATGTACCTGAAACAAAGAATCAAAAATTGCCAGAGAATAAGGAGAAAAAAGATTGGAAACAAACTCCATCTAATGGCATCAAAGTTGGCGATATTAAGATTACAAAATTTTCAAAAAATGACTTGGAATATGTTGCAGACCGCTTTACTAAAAAGATTACTAATATTCTGAGTATATTAAGAGAAACACAAAAATTGAGTGATTTCGTTGGAAGAGGAAATAGAACGAAGATCTCAAGCACACAAAAGGGAAGATATATTACATACAAGTATCCTTCAAGCAATCCAAAAAATATCGCTTTTGATGCAACTATTAAACGGTGTTTAGTTAGAAAACTGTGTGCAAACCAAAAACCATTAGATAATTATAAATTCTACGAATTGAGTGGTCATAATACACAAATAACAGATTTAAGTAACAATTCTCAAATAACAAACTCGCAACAAATGCCAATAAATAGGATAGAACCGCAATGTGCTCCTATCTTTCCAATTCGCATAGAAAAACGCGACATCATGGAAAAGATATTTGAATTCAAAGCACCTTTATCAATCCATTTTATATTGGATGCAAGCGGGTCAATGAGTAGGTATATAAAACAGATGTCCGAAGTGATTCGTGCCGTTCATCAAGAAGGATACAAAAAAAAAGATAAAACAAGTGTAATAATATTTAGAGGCAGAAAAGCACATATACTTCAGAGACCGACCACGAATATCAGCAGAATTATGACAAAGCTTGATAGTATAGAAGGAACTTCCTATACACCATTGGCTTCAGCACTCACAAAATGTGAAAATATGATTAAAGCAGAAAAAATGAAGAATAAGGATATCATTCCTGTTATAATTATTTGTTCGGATTTGGGTGCAAACATATCCTTGAAATACCCCGATTTGAAGGCGCAAACGCAAAAGGACTGGGATATTATAGCAGACGAATTAAGAGTCATAACGAAAAAACTCAGTAAACGTAACATTAAAACTATTATTATAAAACCAAAGAAGAGTTTTCCAACACGTTTTCTCGGTTTAGAACCTTTTACTGTTGAGCGAATTGAGAAAGATTTTAAAAGATATGCAAACGCTCGTATTTTTGAGGTTAATGGATATAACCCCTCAGAAACTATAATTAAATTAAGAAAACTGTTATAAATTTAGGAGAAAATTGGAAAAATAATTAGAATTTTGATTTCCATTCCTCAATTTTACTTTTGACTTTTTCAACTAAATCTGGAGAGTTAGGTTTATTCGATGATTTTACCTTTCCACCCTCCATAATCATCTCAAAATAGGAGGTGTGAAATGGAACCATACGACTTAGTGTTTCTTTTGCTTGTAATATGAGTTTTCCCACATGAGACTCAAGATTTGCTTCTTCAATATCTATTATTAAATTATGAAAGATATCGGCAGGTGTTGATGGTGATTCAATCCTTTGTTGATTTGATTTTGGGATCCCCGTTGCACTCTGAACATATTCAACCTCTTCTGGTGATTCACTTGCCGAAGCTGCAGATTCAAGTTCTTCTTGTGGGAACGCTGGTTCAGGATCACAAACTGCGTCAGTGTTAATTTCCTCTGTTTGTTGCGGTTGAGGTTCTGTTTCCAATGGCGGGTTTTCTTCTGCTTGTTCGGTTATCTCTACTGTTTCTGGGCTAGTTTCAGGAGTCTTTCCTTCGTTTAGCGGAGCAGTTGCCTCTTCAGTTTGGAATACTTCATCTTCTGATACGTTAGACGCGCTGAACTGTTTTTCAAGTTCGTCCATAGATGGAGCTTCTCCAAGATCGGACAGATCATCTTCTTCCTCCATCTCGGGAGCATCATACGCCATACTCAAACTACTTGAACTCGCTGCTGCTCTTTCTTCGGGAGTCGGGGAATCAGGTATTACGAATCCATCGGCAGCCATTTTTTGTAGTCTACGAGTCATATCTTTCATACCATTTGACACAGTAGTCATC
>WJKO01000597.1 GCA_014729055.1 Promethearchaeota archaeon
ATCGGGAACATAGCGCCAAGGAATAAATTGACTGGAATCAGAACATTATGAACAAATTCATTACGATTATATCAAATCTGCAAAAAATTTCTTAACTCCCTTTACGTCTCCATCCATTTTTTCTTTAACACTGCTTGCCCATACAAGCGCAAGCCACCCGATCAAAGACCCAATATTCGCGGTTAGCGAAGGAACATACGCTTCACCTGTTATCCAACCTATTGCAAAAACAAATGCTACCTCTAAGAAGGCAGGAAGCGCCCACTTATATCCGTATTTCATTGTGTGCCCTAAAAGCAGCATCCACGCAAAGACCCCGAGATGTACATACATTGAAAGGTCTCGCCCCAAATACATATAGAACCAAATATCAATAACTTCAAGAATGACACAGAGAAATCCTGTGCCTTGTAATAACAGCAATTCTCTTCTTTCGTTCTTTTCTAACGTGAATCTGCTCAGCCATTTAAGCTTGGTGCTTTTCCAATCGAATGAGATTAGTATTATAGTAACGCCAACCAAAAGAGAACCAATAATTAAATTAAACATTAAACACACTCTGCGATTACGTGAAATCGGGAATGATGTCCCAATTAACCTAAATTTAATCCAGTCTCCGCTCCTTAAACCCTCCCACTCTTCAATAACACCACACGTTACATCAAATGTAACCTTTGCTATTTTCTTATGACTTAGTGATTCATACATCGATGCCTCAAAGCTTGATTGAGCACCTGACAAATTCGCTTGTATCGGATCAACTGGCCAATATACCATCCGTTTGTCTACAATCAATGAATAATTCTGGAATGCGGCTCCGCAGAATCCAGTTGGATCAATAACATCGTATGTATCTCCTTCATTGATACCTAACATCATAAAAACATTAGGAACGAATATCCACCAGATACTATAATTTCCATCGATCAGCGTATCTAAATTATACACATAGCCATCGGGATGGACTATAAAGTCACCTTGCAATGTATCATTCAAATAGATTGTCACATTAGTATGATCAGAGTCCAGATTGTCTCCTTTTATTTGTAGCGTGCTTTCAATACCGTTGGACTCGTTGATATACGAGTAGGTCGCATAATAGTCCGAACTAAAGAAATACGCATCTTTTACGTTTATATCATGTCCTCCCTCCAATACAATCGAGAGTTGATTCCCCGCCATACCTCCGATTGCGATGAGAAGAGTTGAAAGAATAATCCACAATCGCTGTTTCCCATTTAACGGCATTTCTTATCTCCCTTTTTTATTCATTCACTTTATTATTTTATTATTTTATTATTTATTTATTTACTTTTTTCAATAATTTTACAACCCTTTTCCGATTAAGTCTTGCACATTCAACGGCACATCATTAAGACATTCTACTTTTTTACCCCATTTGCCCAATGTATTTTCAATTACGATATAATCAAACCCCGGAATAATATCGTCGTTCCACATATTACCGAAACCGCGAAGTGCTACATCTAGCATGGTTACGACTTGCTGAGCCAGTGGCTCTTCGGATTCAAGCGTTATTGCACCATAAAACTCTTGGCATTCGGTATAACCGGAATTATGTGTTCCCGTATAGGGTTTCAATTTCTCAAGTTGTATCTTTTTCCCGATCCTTTTTGATACTTCGGCACTCTTCGATGCAAAAAAGTCCACCAACGCTTGCTCTTGCACTTTTGCGGGTAAATTATGTGCGCAAATTTCTTTATATTTCTCAAATCCCACATTATATGCATCCTCGATAAAATCAAACCAGTATTTTTGATCCCCGGTTAGTTCACTGGAATCCATACCTGCTATTAGAGAACGGCGGACACAAGATGTTAAACCGTCTCTTTTCGGAGCTACACCAAGATGCACCCAATCGCCTTTATTTATTTTACGATTGAGCGCTTGTCCAATTAGGGTTCTATTTGCTTCATTTGCACCCAGTATTACTTTAAAGCCCATCTGTTCCGCTCCCAGTTGAAAGCCCGTGAAGTACGCCCACGATGCAACTTCAGTTTCCAACATGCCGGGCTTTATCACTGCTAACATTGAACGCATCATAGCATCCGCTATAATATTTGCGTCGCGGATAAGTTCCATTTCCATATCGCTTTTTAAATTCTTGATCTTATAATATATCTGCTGTGCATCTACAACTTCCTTTTTACCGAATAAAAGTTCCAAATATGCGACAATCGACGCTGGAATGACTTGACGGGGGCTTAAAAGTGCAATTTTATCAATCTCATTTAGACTTTTTCCTGCAGCATCTTCCAAGACATCTTCTAATGTCTCCGCTTCAATGGGATACTTTTCATCTGCGAGTTGCAACATTTCCACTTTATGGACCTTGGTATCGGCACGGGGAGAGAGTTGTTCAGCAACATATCCGCCTTCCAAACCCGCAACAATATGAAAACCCGTCTGACCAATTACACCTGCAACTTGTTCGATAGAAACATTGGTGTTGCCACCGAGATAAGGAACATCTCCGCTGTATTGCTCATCGGAGAAAACAAGACCTATTAAAAACCCATTTTCTTGCAGAGCAGCCGCGACTTTTTTCTGTCTTTGTTTAAATTCTGTGGTAGAGATTTGTTTAAATGGGTCGATTTTGGGTTTATAATGTTCAATGATACGCTTTACTTTTTGAAAATCGGAGTTTAAATCCGCAATTGAATACTTTGTCATATAGAATAATCTATGAGGTTCTTTTAAAAATATTTTAGTACTCTATGGCAAAATATGTAATCACTAGTAGCTGTTATTCTTGGTTTTTAAAAAAGCAGCTTTCTAGAAATGGGCAAATTTCACATTTCGGTACCTTTGACTGGCATATCAATCCACCAAAATCAAGTAACGCATAATTATAATCTACGAATCTCTCTTTAGGCAAGATTTCACCACAGAATTCCCAAAGATATTTATCACTTTTCGCGGTTTTTGTCTTGGGGTGCACATTAAATAATTGTGCATAAATTCGGGCGATGTTAGCATCCAAGATTTGAATTCGTTTATTAAATCCGAAAGAAGATCTTTGTAACTATTCGGAATCTTACGATCATACGACTTATCGATTTATTTTGCCGAATCAACAATGACATTCACACGCTTAAGCAGACCGAGAGATTCGATAGTTTTTTCAATGGATTTAGGACTTCCGTTGATAATAGAAGAAATAGTAGGAAACTTTTTTAAAAAGTCTGTATAAACAGGTTCAACTTGATCTGCATTTGTACGCTGTAATAAAATTTCAGCAATAAAGACACGATAGGGCGTTCGTTCTTTTCTCCATGAATAATCTCTAAAATTATCATTT
Organism: Promethearchaeota archaeon; assembly: GCA_014729055.1. Taxonomy (GTDB): domain Archaea; phylum Asgardarchaeota; class Lokiarchaeia; order Sigyniarchaeales; family Promethearchaeaceae; genus WJKO01. Next base: position 3,323 of record WJKO01000597.1, read on the forward strand.
CCCCATTTTATTAATCTCTTTAAAAAGACTTCATTTTCTGGGTGATTGTAATTTCCATCATGTCGTCTTGAATTCTCCTTGTCATTGAACATTATCAAGTGTTGAGTTTAAATTATCCAATAATTCCTGTCCGCCTTTGAATGCAAATTCTTCTTTTAATTTAATAAAATAGTTTGTCCGCGCCACTTTTTTGATATCTAAATCCAATATTCCAATAGCTACCAAAAATAAGCAATTATTGAGAATAGTGGTTCCATTCGTCGAAAGTTTTGAAGCTATCTCAGATGGTGTCTACTATTTACGAATAGAAAGTTTTGAAGAATTATTAAGTAAAATGGAGGAATATGGTATTATAACAAGCAGAGATGGTTCTTCCTATGTTTTTTTTACCCAAAACTCATAAAGATAAAAGAAAAAAAAGCATTTAAAAAGAAAATTATGAAAGGAAAGAAGAAGGAAAACACCTTAATAATTCCAGATTCTTTGAACCATTATTACTGATTTTAATATTTTCTATCCGATAAGGGAGAAATATTTGTTCACCAGAGTTAATTTGCATCTCATAACCATCTGTTTCTATTTTTCCTTTACCGGACAATATGATTAAGACCGAAAATCTCTTTTGGTTTTCTATCTCGTATTCAGTATGAACCACAATTCGATTCATCGCAAATTTAGACGTATGCTCCTTTGAAATTATGGCATATTCTTCATAATCATCTGTGCCGACGATCAATTTCGGCTCGATCATCCATTTCTTGCGCACTTGATCTTCGGTATAGCCATCATACTTAAAACATTCAAACATCTTCTCAAATCCAACACCTTGATGGAGAAGTCGTTCGTCAATTTCCAGACCTTTTGGCGTCACGCGCTCCGTCCGAATCGTATAATCGGTCGGCTCTTGAATTTCTATCATAAAACACCCGGGACCAATTGCATGGGGTGTCCCTCCGGTAATTAGAAATACATCTCCCGGTTTCACTTCGATCCTATGTAGTAAATTTAGCATCTCGGGAATATCTTGCGTTCTGAAGACGTCACGCCATTTTTCTTCGGTTATACCCTCTTTAAACCCGAATAATACGTAGGGATCTACACCAGCTATTTTCCGCGTATCGACAATAAACCACGCTTCTGTTTTACCGAACCGGGAATTGAAGAGTCGTTTTGCATGTTCCACATCAGGATGAACTTGAATTGTCAGCCGTTCGGCAG
>WJKO01000598.1 GCA_014729055.1 Promethearchaeota archaeon
CATCTATAGATAATATGCCTGGGGCTTTGTATAGATATTTAGAATTTTCATTAAAGGTCAGTATTGCATTTTCTTTCTGTACAGCTCTTTCATTCATATCATTCTTTGCTTTCTGCCGCAATAATTCTTCTTCTACAGAAACAGCACTTTTTCCTTCTTCAAATTTCTTTAAGTTTTCCAATTTCAATCCTACATCTTTTAACTGAGAAACTGTTTCTTGGTGATTATTTTGTAATTGAGTATATTCTTTTAATGCCCCATGTTCTTTCAATGTTTTCATCAATTCTACTCGCTTATCAGTAAGTGTTTTAATTTCTTCTTCTCGCTTTAAAATATCTTTTTTAATTCTTTCAATTTCTGATGATAAAAACCCCTTTCTATTAGAAACGACTTGCTTATGAAATGACATCACATCTTCAATTTTCTTATTAATGCTATCAGGCAATATTAATCCTGCTTCTTCATAAACCTTGGTTACGGATTCTGGTTTTGCATCCGCCTCCTGCTCTAAGCTTGCCTCATAATGTTCAAGAAATCGTTTATCATTAATGTTTGAATTAACATATTCATGTATCAGTTTTGTAATATTATTAGCATCATTTTCTAGTTTACTGTATTGTGGATGCACTTTAAAATTATCAAGTTGTTCTTTCTCTTGTTCTACCTGAGAGTGTAACCTAATCTTTAATGCTTCAAGTTCACCAGTACTACCAAGAAGATTGCTTAAAATTCCTGATTTTGCTTCATTCTTTATCTGATCTAAAACCTTAGTACGGTCTTTTAAAACTTGCCATTTAGATGCAAATTGCCATCCTAAACCCAATAAAAATGAATTATTAACTTGTTTATCCCATTCTTTTTGATTTTTATATTGTTGGAAGGGATCTAAAAAAGCCCCACTTTGACCATTTCTTCTAATAAAGTATGAAATTAGACTTCTAAATGTAGGAACATATTTATAATCACTATATACTGTTTGAAGTCCGAACATCAAAGTCCCTAAGCAACGATTCCAATCTCGTGAAGAAAAAACTTGCTTTCTAGTCTTCTCATCTATACTTGGTTTTATTTCCCATTCACTACAATCTCCTTCAACAATAATCTGATTTGTGTTAGAAGTATTACGGGTTACAGAATATCTTTTACCAGCTAAATCTATTTCTATTGTAAACTCCCAATCATCCATTTCAGACTTACTAAGTGTTTCACCTTTTTTTGAACCTAAACAAAAGTGAATGATTTCTATTAAAGTCGATTTTCCCAATCCATTCCTTGAATCTCTTTTTGTTGATTCTTTTGTTCTTTCCGCAAGAATAACATTAAAACCTGATTTAAAATAAACTGGTTTAAATGAATCCTGGTTACATTTTATGGAGTGAATCATTGTTTAAGCCTCTTTATTAAACCATCTTCAAAATCTATTAATCCCATTGAATATAACAAATCTAATCCAAGGGTGAATCTCTCAAAAGACCTTATTTCTGGCAATATACGTGATTTATCCCAGAGTAAACTTACAGTTTGAGTATCATCCATTTGTCTTATTAAAATAGCTCCCACATTTAATAATGAACTTGATAATTTAAGATGTTTTGTTGGAAGTATCATTTTTCGAATACCTCGCATTTTTCAAACAAATATACTAGTACAGTTAAACCAGCTGCTTTTTCTTTAAAATCATTACTTTTTCCTGATGCGAAATTTAGAAGAGCATAAAAAAGATCATCCCCTATTAGTCCTGCTTCATTTTTTAGTTTATTATATTCATGAACAAATCCTTGTTTTAAATTTTTACCAAAATCAATATCGGGACATTTATCAATAAAATCTGACACTTGATTAACTCTTGTCATGGCCATAGTTATCAAACTTTCTACTTCATCTGAAAGTCCATTTTTATTTATTTTATCTTTCGGAGTGATAATAGTATAAGATTCTATTACATTTGATTGCCCAGAAACCAAATATTTTGTAATTGTATTAAGTTCAACAAAACTAACATTTATGACTTCTTTTTTAGTAGAATCAATTATCCATTTTTCATGATTAGTTTTCATTTCATGAAGTTTTTCTACAGTATATGTATTTGGCTGATCATCAACAATTTTATGATGTGTTTTACATAATAATATTAGATTGAAATAAGAATTTCTATCTTTGACATCCATATTTTCATCATATCTTGGAGCTTTAGGTTTCTCACCTTTGATATGAGCCATATCTGCTACAATAGATTCAACATCAAAATTAGTTTTATCTTTAACTAATAGAGTATTACAATTAGGAAAAGCACATCTATTTCCGCTTCTTATACAAAGTATTTTCATATCTTTAATCGGAATACTGCTACTCATATTTTTTTCCTCTCTTCATTTGTTTTTCAATCATAATCTCAAACTGCCTAGATACAACTAATCCTTTATACTTGCAATACTCTCTATATTTATCATATAACTCAGAATTGACTTTTAACGTAATGTTCTTTGAATTTGTATCAGCCATTAGAAAGTAAATATTAACAAATGTATATAAATGTTATTGTTTTGTGTTTTCTCGCCCCTTTCTTCTTGTTCTTGATGGCTCACTTTGTTCGCTTGTATTGAACGGAACTCCCCCTTTATGTACTAACTAAAAGAGCCTTCGGCTTTGATGTAACGAACTCCCCCTTGACGATTGTTCTTGATGTATCGCTTCGCTCTTTTGATTGAACGAACTCCCCCAGTCCTGCGGACATATAGTCTTTTTCGGAGAAATTGATAAGTCGGCAAAAACTACGGCACTAACTGGCTTTTCGGCAGTAAGAAAACTCTGCGCTCCCTTCGGTCGCTTGGGGACGCTGCGCTTTCGGGCTTCGCCCTCACCCTCGTTTAACAGGAATTATGTGTAATTTTTATCGGTGGCTATCGATAACTTTATATCCTGCTTTCAATTTATTAGAACTATGACCAACATTTTTATAATTCATGGGGCATACGGAAACC
>WJKO01000599.1 GCA_014729055.1 Promethearchaeota archaeon
CGCGGAATCTTGGGTTAGCGTTGATTCGGACAAATTAATAGTAACAGGACATTCAAGACGAGGAAAAACAGCTTTACTGGCAGGTTCCATGGATGAAAGATTTGATTTAGTTGTTCCTAATGGAAGCGGATGTGGTGGTGCGGGGAGTTTTCTTATTCAAGGATTAGGTTGCGAAACCTTAGGTTCAATAACTTCAGAATTACGCTTTAAATCGTGGTTTCAAGAAAACTTCGGTGATTATGCTGGAAATGAGAAAGATCTTCCTTTCGATCAGCATTTTATTCGCGCGCTTGTTGCACCCAGAATTATATTATCAAATGATGGGTTAGGTGATGAATGGGCTAATCCAATGGGAACGCAAGCTATGTATTATGGTGCTCAATTGGTTTTTGATTTTCTCAATGTTCCTCTAAATAATGCTATACATTTTAGAGAAGGAGGTCACGGATTTTTAGCCGAGGATTTTGGAGTTATTTTGGATTTTGCGGATAAAATGTTATTGAATAAAGCAATCGAGGGAGATTTTTACGTTACTCCTTTTGATTTTGATATTCCAATTGAATATGAGATGCCTGAATAGAAAAAAAGAGAATCATTGCGAATTTTTTATGGTTTGTAGCCGCATTCTGGACAAATAATTCCACCACTTTGTTTGACCAACTTCGAACCACAATGCGGACAGAATTGCATAGTTAATGTTGTTGTTTCTGATGTCGATCTCTCTTGATTATAACTATTATCACGCGAAATTTGACCTTGTGGGGTTGTTAAATTGGATGGATATACAGCATTCCCTGTAATTGGTGAGATTCCATACTTCACTCTAATCTCTGAATTATAAGGTTCTGGAACTCCATTTCTCAATGCTTCGTAATAACATTCTGTGGCTTCCATTTTTGAACGATTCTTCTCTGCATCAACTGCTTTTTGATACCATTGAAATCCATAGGTAGCATTCGGATGATCTTGCGGATATGGACGCATATAGGCAAAACTGTTTGGATTAATAGGTGTTGCAAATGTCTTTTGAAATGATACACCAGTATTATACGGATTTGCCATATAATTAGGTGTTGTATCTTCTGTAATCTCTAATGGCTCGTCTGCGGATAATGATGTTGGTTTTGGGCGCTTCTTTACATAAATTATTAATAAGATGAGGAGTACAGCGACAGAGGATATAGTAACCGCTATTATGATCTTTTTCGTTCTAATATCGTTAGGTGTGTTATTTTGGTCATTTGGATCACTTCCTATTTTTATCTCTTCTAAATCTCCAAACCCATCTAAATCTGTGTCCCGTTCATAAGGATCTGTATTATGTATATTATATTCTTGTTCATCAGTTAGACCGTCATTGTCACAATCACTAATAAAAGGGGATGTGCCAATTTCTCTAATTTCATTTGTATCAATAAGATTATCATCGTCAGTATCTGTGTCCTTTGGATTTGTTCCATAGACACATATCTCTTGGTAGTCGTTGAGACCATCCCCGTCCGTATCGGAGGTAGAACTCATTAATCCAAGCAGATCTTCAATTTCATCAGGTATATCATCATTATCGCTATCAGTGTCTATGGAACTATTAAATAAATAGAGTTTCATTCCATTCGAGAATTGTGATCTTACTACATAGTCGGTAACATTAATTGAGCCAATTGGCGTATACTTAACTTCATATGTTCCAAACTCATAGTTGCTTGATCCGAGTGCGACATCAGTAACGGTAGATCCATCGGTCAATTGAAGAGTATAACTCAGACTTTCAATATGATTGGAACCATATACTGAAAAATTCATGGAGAACAAATCTTTGTTGAATGCTGTAGAGTTTTCTTCAATTAGAGTCGGTCGTAACACGGAATCTTGCTCAGTTAGATTATTAATATATTCTGGTTCATGTGCATATCCGAGATTCGTAGATCTTGCTAAGACTTGGGGCTGGACATAATTAAAAATCTCATCCCAAACTAAAATTCCGTCTTGATCAACATCGACCAAACTTGAATAGGCGGCTGTGCCCGTTGTTGACCTGTCGAATGCTTTCAAGAAGTAGTATGTAAAAAGTCCCTGTTCCCGATCAGAATCCTCCAAACTTGATCTTCCATATTCTGATGCTGTTAAAACCACTCTATTTGATTGATTAAGGTCATATACATATCCTCCCGAAAAACAAGCGTCAAAAACACCATAGACTTCTTTACATGGTAAGTCATCTAAGTATTAATCAATAGTCGATCCCCATAGGAAATCTTCCGATATTCCGTCATGAGTTATCATCCTTGATGACTTATTTAGATACATGATCTCATATTTATCCGCTTTAAAACCCCATTCCTCAACAGTGGAATCTGTTAAGAGGTTGATTTTTAATGTATCTGAATAGACCCAGTATGACCACGAATAAGGATGATCGCCGTCCCAGCTTCCAGTATAATAGTCTTCAAAAACGCAGTTATCAATATCATAAAGATCTATATAAATATTCTCGTCTCCGATAAAAATATAATCATAATCGTCTTCTAATCTTATCTTTGAGAAGTGCACTCGTATAGCATCAGCACCAGGATGGTTAATGGTCCAAGTTTGATCCATATTGGGATAATAGTCGTGTGGACTTTCATATGCCGTTAAAGCATGTTCTCCTCCCGAAACATACCCATGATCTCCATGTCCTGAATAAAATATGAAGAGAGTATCTTCTTCGGTCATAACTGTTTGTAGTTCTTCAAGCTTATTCAAAATATTATCTTTCGTAGCCCTTGAATTATAAAAACTGTAAATATTTCGAGGTATATACCCCATCTCATTAACTAATAACCTTCTAACTTGTTGCATATCATCATGACAATACGATAAATCGTTGTAAGTATCGGGATAATCTTCAATACCGATCACGATTGCATATGCCGTTGGCTCTCCACTATTGACTTGAACAGCCGGATCTTGCTGAAGTACTATATTATTAACACCTAATTGTATAACATTCATACTTATGAAGAAAATACATACAAAAATTAATATAATAACGTTTTTCCTACGTTGTTCTTGAGATTCTCTTATCATTTTTTTTCACAATTTTTTTTCCTATATTTTAGAGATATATGGATCAAGATTATAGATATATGGATCAAGATTTTTTTAAACAATCCCGAAATCTTTTGCCACTTCCACAAGGGCATTTATCGTTTGGATCGAATTTTTCCAATAAGACGGGACGATAATGTCGTTCATTTGCAACTTCGATTACTTTCTTAATAACACCATGAAAACTATATTTGAAAAATTTTTGGTATGCTGGACAGAAATAGGTTCGATTTTTATCCTTATTATTGTTAAAAATACGATCCTTGACACAACCACCATAGCATAATTCTAACCATCTACAATCCTTGCAAGCTTTTGAAATATTGGTTTTTCTCTTGCGGAATTTGTTATTTCTCCGTTTTACCAAGATCTCAAAGGAATCTTTTGTTATTTTACCTAATTTTTCGTTGGGTCTTACAAAGAAGTCACAAGGATAGACATCACCTTGGTTTTCAATTACGATATAATTCGGACATTTTTCTTCAAATGTGCATAAACCGCTTGGTAATCCAAAGAATTTGTTTATTACAGCATCGAAAGTTCGAATTGAAATCTTATTAGTATCCTCAGGATACCAGAGATCATACAATTTACATAACGCATCTCCATATTGCTTGGCAGTTATGCTATAATCTGTTGATTCACCCGTCACTATATCATTATCAACAGCAGGAATAAATTGGAAGAAATTACATGGTATAGTCTTTAAATAACTATAGATTTCTTCAATTTTATCCCAGTTTCCACTATGAAGGACGGTTAGAATATTAAATTCAATGTTATTTTTTGCCATAAGCTCAATTACTTTAACAACCTTATCATGTGTTCCTTTACCTCTTGCCGGATCATGGATTTCTTTCGGTCCATCGAGGGAAATACCTATAAGAAATGAATATTTTTTAAATAAGTCTACCCACTTTTCATTAATCAGAAGCCCATTCGTTTGAACGGCGTTACCGATGACTTGATTTTTTGCATATTTTATCTGAAATTCAATTGCTTTTTTAAAAAAATCTAATCCGGTTAATAGAGGTTCTCCACCTTGCCAGAAAAAGAGATTTTCTTTAAAACCTAATTTTAGGTATTTTTTTGTCATAGTTTTCAAGATTTCAATAGGCATAGATTTCAATGGTTTTTCTGGAAATATTTTATGAATATCTCTATAAAAGCAATAGGTGCACGCCGCATTACATTTAGAAGATATGGGTTTTATTAATAGTTGAAATGGCTCCATCTTGAATCTAACACAAATTATCCCTTAGAGTTTCCTCAATTGAAATAAGACATTGCCTCATTAAAGTATTTTTACCAAAAAAGTACAATAGAAGTTCGTTTTTTACATCTTGTTTTAAGTTTATACAAGAATTTATACATAGCCCATATGTTTTCTGATTACTAATTACAAAATCTTCTAAATCGAGACCTGCAATCAAGCTCATTCCCGTAAAAAGATCACCTTGTGGAATATTTTTTATATTCCAAGTTGTTAAATATCCTTCTATGATTTTTTCAATACTATCTGCTTCGGGATGCCTCTCCAAGACGGCTTTTTTGCAATCAGCAAATAACACCGTGTTTGAAGATGATGTAATTGCGTAGGAATCTATATCATTTCCATCTTTCCATGCAATTGGTTCTATCGTGTTTTTAATAAAATTGAGATGGTCTTCGACAAATACTTTGAGATCATTATCATTCACTTGTTCTCGAACAGATTCAATAAATTTTTCATCTCGAATCGTTGCATGTTCCGCCTCAAATTCATATTCCTTAAAAAATCGATTGAAAATATGTTCCATTTTATTCTTAACGGCTTCATCAATATGATATTTGTGGCAGAACGCGGCAATGATGAATTTTTTACGTAAATTATTCTCAAATTCCCGAAAGATAATTTTATATTTATCTTTCATCATCATTGTATCAATCGAATCATTTAATTCCCTTGCTATGTTGTAATTAGCTACACAAAATCCAGAAAGTAGATCATCATCTATTTCGAATTTATCTTGATTAAGATGAAATGGTAAGATTCCACTCTCACGAATAAGAAGTAATTTGCCTATCAATCTAAGTCATTTTCTGATTCATAGATATATATATTCTTCTGAAGTCAATAAAATCTCGTATTTTTGTTAACTCATCCACTTATTTATTAATTTCTTCATTGAATTTCTCTTTAAAATACTGACGCATTTCTTCACGATGGTCATCATGTAAATTCGGCACATTATCAGCTTCTAAAACGGGACCATATTTATCTACATGAACAGGAGGTCGGCTTTCAAATATCAGGAAGTTGAATAATTCTTCTTTTAATTCTTGTATTTCCTCTTGTTTTTCTTTTTGTTTGTATAAATTGTTTAATTCATGGGGATCCTTTGTCAAATCAAAAAACTGAGACTCTTTATTTCCACATAAGAGCAATTTCTTAGTTTTAGTGCGAATCATATAATTACCATTGTTATCTTCTGCGAAAATAAACTCTCTATGATGATCTTCATCTAATGGTTGTATAATGCCCCATAAATGCATTGGAATCGGCGCCATTGTTATATCTAATATCGTCGCTGTTACATCAACTAAACTGACTAACTCTTCGTTTGTTTTATTATTGTTTGAATGTTGCGGAAATTTTACGATTAATGGCACTTTTATAACTGGATCATACATATAATTACTTTTAAGAATCAAATGATGATGTCCCATATAGTCACCGTGATCGCTCGTATAGATAATCAATGTATTATCATAGATCCCCTTTTTCTTTAGAATTTTAATCATTTCTCCAACTTGATGATCGATTTGTGAAATAGACGCATAATACTGTGCGAGTACTTTTTTCATCGTCGTTTCGTCAAGCTTCTTAAAATCGAAGAATCCTTTATTAAATTTAATATCTCTTGGGCTACATTCATCGATCCATCCCGATGGTAAATCTAAGTCTTCGGGGTTATACATATTGCACCATGGAGCAGGAGCATCATGGGGATGATGTGGTTTTATAAACCCAACTTCTAAAAAGTTTTCACCCTTTCCCCAATTTTTGAGTAATTTACAAGCTTGTCTACCAATCCATGTTGTGCTATAATCTTCCTCTTTTAGATGTGATGGTTCCGTTCCAAAATTTGCATAGTAATCTTCAGGAGCTTGCTGTCGGTATTCCCCGACTTGATCTCTGAGATCTATATAATCAATTAGACCTTTATTTTTAAGATAACGATGATAATCATCGTCATATCTTCCTGGACCATCTTGTTCTGCTAAGATCATTGTATCAAAGCCTAGATCTGAATAGGTTGGTGTAAAATGCATTTTACCAACACATGCTGTCTCGTATCCAATAGTTTTAAGAAGTCTTGGAAATGTATCCAATCCGTGCGGTAAAGTAGATCGATTCGTCCAGCCGAGATGCTGATGAACATACAAACCAGTTAGAAGCGAATATCTTGATGGAGTACATACTGGAAAAGTAGCAAAACAATTAGTAAACTTGGTTCCATCAGAAGCAAGTTTGTCCAAATGTGGTGTTTTTATATCTTTATTCCCATAAGCACCGAAACAGTCTTGTTTATGTTCGTCCGAAATAATCAGTAAGATATTTGGTTTTGTATCATTTGCCATTGTCTACATGACTTTGAATATAGGGATTATTTTAAACATATCCTCTATGAAGGTAATAGCATGCTCCGATTAAACATAACCATCCTATTAAAGAATAGATTGTAACGCCAGCAAACAGAGAATCAATAGCAAATAACACAATCATAACAATAGCGAATCCTGCAGCGGTAGCAATTGATCGAAATCGTACTTTATATTCTTCTTCATCGATTTTTACCTCAGAGCGCACGGAATTTATTAAAACCAGCATAAAAATATACATTGTAACTATCATATGGATAACGGTAAACAGAAAACTGATATCGCTGATGAGAATACGTAAGATCATAGCAGTTCCGGTTGAGCCGATTTCTAAGATAGCGATAATTAAGACTTGTTTATTTCTTTGCTCTTTTTCAATTGATTTTTCATAATATATTTCCAATGTAAACCAATAATAGATAATATTACCCAATCCATTGAAAAAAAATGCAAGACCCATTCCAATATATGTTTTCTCAGTGCCAGGACTGAATAAATATTCCCATCCTAATAATATATCAAAACTCGAAAATAGGGTCGCTAAAAGATACAGAACAAACATGATCATCAAGTTACGAGTAATTACTTTTCTCTTTTGTTTGTATTTTCCAATCATTGCGATGACAATTGTTCCTAACGCGACAATAACAATCATTTTTACTATTGGACTGAGAATATATCCAACTTCATCACTTAGTTCTCCAAATTGTTGAAATAACATAAATCTTGATACGATGAAATGCTTTTTAACTGCTTCGCAAAAACTCATTTTTTATTTTTTATGTTTTATTTTAATCGCGTTTTTCTTATTAAATACGAAAAATTAGTAGAAATATGGAGAGCCGAGAGAGAGTATTAAAAGCATTTAATCATGAGGAACCAGATCGTGTACCTCTATTTTGCCAATCTGTGATGCCAGAATTTAATCAACATCTTATGGATAGGTGGGAAGATGATATTGGTGAGGATGACATTTTCTTTTTAGGTGGACGCGATTTTACTATGCTTAAAAAACTTGGTTTTGATTCTGCGTGGGGAGGTGGGGGTATTGGCGTTTGGTATCCTAAAGAAGTGCTCGAGGAAAATCCGTTACCAAAACCCAAGCTTGGTCAAAACGAACATTTAAACATGGATGGAAAAATAATAAAGACTGCTACCTTGAACAAACATAAACAGACTTGGTATGTGAAGCCATATTTGACAACAGAGGAAAAAGCCGACAATTGGTATGACAATTATTTTAACGTAGAATGGCAATTTCAAGATAATTCTGTTGACTTTGTGAATCAGCATATTGAAATGATGAATATGAATGAATTTGTGCCAACATGTGGGCTTCAATCAATATTAGAGCCAATTTGGGAAGGATTAGGTCTTGCGTTACTTGCAAAACTTATAAGGAAAAAAAGAGAAAAACTGAAACGATATATTGAATTGCGCACTAAGCGTGCTGTCATTCATTCGAAATTAGCGGCACAAACGGATTATGACGTTTACAATATATGCGACGATACTGCATTCAAGCATAACACAATTATAAATCCAAAAATCCATCGCGAATTAGTTATTCCAGCATATAAAGAAATAATAAAACCTATACGAGACGCAGGGAAAAAAGTATTTTTCCATTCCGATGGTTTTACTGAGCCCTACTTCGATGGATTAA
>WJKO01000053.1 GCA_014729055.1 Promethearchaeota archaeon
GGATAAGCTTTCCTTTGTAAACCACCACGAGAAAAGATATGGAATCGCCCAAGATTCTAATATTGGTATACCTAACTCACGGGCTTTACGGCTAACAAGTATGGATCCGTAGGGACCATCCAACGACAATGATATAACATCAATTCCATCTAATATACTATAAATATTCTTCTCATCTATTTTATGTGATTTCTTAATATTAATATGAGGATTGATTTTGATTAATTCTCTGGCTAAAACATCAACTTTAAATCTCCCTATATCCTCTAATTTGAATGGCTGTCTGTTCAAATTTGATTTTTCGATTTTATCGTAATCCACTAATACGAGATTTTCACATCCTGAATATGCTAATTGTAGAGCCACGGGTGCGCCTAGACCGCCTGTCCCTAAAATAGCGATCTTTGCATTTTTGATTTTATCTTGTTGTGCTAAACTGACAATACCAATGTTACGCTCAAATTGTTGAATATAAGAGGGGGACCAATGTTGTGGAAAATTAAAAATTGCCATTTTCTATTTCTCCAATTAAATAGTTTTTTCTAAGATTACATATGACCTAATTTTTTTGCCACCGAATGACTTTGCCGCCATTATACTCGGAACATTGTCCTCACCGACAACCCATTCACCATGATATATCCCTAAACGCTCACAATTATCAGCAAACTTCGCAAACATAGAAGTCAGAAGATGTTTGCCTTGATATCTCGGTTGTATAGCAGTTCCCATGAGCAGCACGGACTGACATTTATTCAGCTCATTAAGATCATAGGGATTCGGACTACAATAACCAAACCCTGCCATCTTGCCTTCGTCGTAAACTAAATAGAAGCACTCTTCATATCCGTACTTCTTTATAAATTGCAATGTTTGGTGTACGGTCAGGTTACGCTTAGGTGTAATCTGCGCACTTTCAGGAAACAATGTCGATTGAAGGTCAAGCATCTCAAATATCCAATCTGTGTTTTGGAAATCACCGCTCTGTACCGGCCAAACGATCTTTTGTCCGGTGTTTCGTATCGGAATGTTATACCAAAAAAATCGATGCCAGACATCATAACCTTTGGTTTTAAACTTCTTGATATAAATCGGATCCGTATATGGTGTGCCTGCTGCTATCGATGTATCGCTACCTGCCTCGGAAAAACCAAAACCAAAAATCATTGGAGGCGGATTAATTGGACCTTTAATAATACTTACGTTTCGATTTGAGGCAATCTCTTCTAATTCTTCCAGTAATACGCTGATATATTTCTTATTATCATTTTTTGCTTTAAAAAAACCGAAATAAAGGGTGTCTTGATCTTCAAAATAAATGGTATGTCCTAGAATTCGATTTAAGTCATCTTTCAACACTAAAGATTTCATATTTAAGCCTTTAATCTCTGCCAGAACCAGATCCGAGAAATCATTCTTGACTGGAAGGTTTATTCCATGTTGAAGAGTTTCAAAAATCTGATTTGGCTCCGTTATTACTTCTTTAAATAGTGATATATTTCTTTGCATCATAATCAACCTGTCTGAAATATAATCTTGGACTGTTCCTTATAAAGGAAAAAAAATGTAAAGTGCCATTTAATGCCATTAGGATAGATTTGAGATGTTATTATGACTTTTAGACCACAAAAATAGCTATATTATATTATATTTTATCATTGTTCTTCTTAAATATCGTAAATAATCACGAGTCAATCGTGCTTTTTATAGTTTCTCATTTTTTTTTATTTATAAGGATCTGCTTGATGACATAAAATGTATAAAAAAATTGAGTCGAAGAACAATGCAGACTAGTTTGGAAATTTTGTCGGAGAAAACACAAGCAAAGGCAAGAATAAACACATCAAACAATATCACACCGTTAGGTGTTGAAGAATTTTTAGAAGCTACTGTAAATGTTATTTCTTTTAGGAAATTGAAGAACGATCGAGCCTTAAAGATATATAAAAATACAATTGTAAATCTAACATCGTCTAATGAAGCTGATGACATTGTTCAACTTTATCAAGATGTTTATCAAGGAAATTATCCATATACAGAAATGCTTGATTTAGATTACTTAGAGGAAAAGTTAAAGCATCCTGATATTACATCCTTATATGCGTATAGGTCAAAAAAGCACCATAATCGAATAGTTGGTTGTGGAGCTGTTATTTGTGACAAAGAATCAAGAACGGGATATCTTAGAGGTTTGATGTTACATCCTAATTATCGAGATGAAATCGATATAAAGAAAAGTGTCTTAAAAACGTTAATTTCTGGTTATAATAGATTTTATGACCACATAGATAAATATTATACTGAAACACGAACAGCTCATAGCAAAGCGCAATATCTTATGGAGCTTATTGGTTGCCGACCTTGTGCAATCTTTCCTAATAAAGATATATTTGAAGGCAAAAATATTCGGGAAACTGATTGTTTAGACGTCGTGTATACAGATCGGGCATTATACAAATATCGAAATAGTTATCCGATTCTTTTACCATGTTTCGAAGAACTATACAGATATTTTGCAGAAAGATATGGTTTTGAAGATGCAATCTTTGCTGAACCGCGCATAGGCAAATATGACTTCTTTTCCGGCAAATTTATGGACATAATTACAAAGATATTTTGCAATATCTCCGTTAATCGTAAAGAATGTAGATATAATAGAATTAAATACAAAATCCAAACAGAATCGGGTTCTAAAATAGAATTTACGGTAACTGAGACTGTTAAAAGTGCAGAAAAAACGATTGTTAATGTAAATTGTATTGAAGATTTAGCTGCATTGTTAATAAAAGTTGATGACATAATGAAAGAAGATGACATTGAATATTTTGAGTGCTATATACCCGCTACGAATCCCGAAATTCAAAGCGTTTTCCTACAATCGGGATTTTCCGTCTTTGGATATGTTCCAGCATGGATATCGGATTCGGGGCGACAATTAAACGATTGTATTATCTTTGGAAAATACAATACTCCTTTGGAAATGGGGCGTTTACGGTTGACTTATGAAGGAAATCAACTATTGAATTTACTAAAACCATTTTTAAAAAAATAAAAACATAAAAATAAAAATATTGTCCACAATAAAGGACATAACCAAAGTTTTAATGTATAAATTACTTTATTTCTAGATATTTAGTGGGTTTTAGGCTTATAACGGTGTTCAGAGTATATAGATTTACCGCAAGATTTAAAAACTCTTTTTTTCCTATATGATAAAAATCTATAAAGGTTCAGGTTGATCAAGTTTGATCACATAAACATATCCTTGGTTTCAGACCAGTTTGATTTTTTTTTGTGAAAGAATTGTAGAGTGAAAGAATTAATTACTTTTTCTTCTAAGTTAAAATCATAGAGTAAATTTTAGTCTATAGAATCTAATTTGATGTAAAGAGTGGTTGTAAAATGAGTAAAAGAGAATTATCACTAGAAGAAAAAGAGATTACAAAACGCCAAAAATTGATAAGAGGATGGGATCAACAAGCATTAAAAGATGCTACCGTATTTATTGCTGGGGTTGGCGCCCTTGGGTGTGAAATTGCAAAAGATCTCGCTTTATGCGGTGTAGGAAAACTGATCTTGTGCGATCTTGATACCATAGAAACCAGCAATTTATCCCGTCAAATGTTATTCTATAAGGGTGATGAAGGCCGACCAAAAGCAGAAGTTGCTGCTGAAAGACTCAAACGAATGAATCCGTTCACCGAAATAGATTTTTATTTCAAGAAGATACAAGAACTCCCTATGTCACTCTATGAAAAATGTGACGTTATTATTGCTGCTTTAGACAATGTAAGAGCTCGAATTGACTTGAATAAAATATGTTTGAATTTGAAAAAACCAATGCTTGAAGGTGGAACCGTCGGAATGGAGGGACATATCCAAGTTATTGTTCCTCAAGGTACGAAGGATATCAATGGAGAAGCGGTTGAATATGGTAATAAGCAGCAAATAATTGATGCGATTGTTGATGAGAAACTTTGGTATATTGAGGATGAGGAATACGACAAGGCTCAAGAAGAAATTATGAAATTAGAAGAGAAAATCGAACAAATAAAGGAAGAAAAAATAAATCCAGTTATTGAAAAAATTAAAGAAGAAGTCACAGAAGAAGTCGAATCTAATATAGATAAATACATGAATTATACACCATGTTATCGATGTGCTGTCCCAATACCACCCGCGAAAAAGGCTGCTGCGGCATGCACTCTGAAAGGAATACCAAGGAATCGCGAACAATGTGCTCTGAAGAGTGATGTTATTTTTTATAACAAATATGAGCGTAAAGTAGACTTCAATACACAAGATGACGTGCTTGAACTCACCCGTATAGCAAATAAAGAGTTAAGATCACTATGGAAGAGAGTGTTAGAAGAGAATATCAGCCCTGAGGAACGCGATACCATAACTAAAGAAGAAATTATTGAAAGAGGAAGAAACATCGAAAAAGCGTTTGGACCCTTATTAGAACCAGAAGATATGGAAAATATTATTGAAAACAAAATTCCCGCCGTCCAAACAGTATCTAGCATTATTGCAAGTTTAGAATCTCAAGAAGCTTTAAAATTAGTATTCCAAATGAGAGGCGTTAAAGTAGGGGACGTCATGAATCCGCCATACCTGAATTATAATGGTGTGTATGGGCAATTTGATGCTGTGCCTCTAAATCGCCGAGAAGACTGTGTTGCATGTGGAAATGTTAAGGGAATGGAAAACTTAAGTTTATTGATAAATGAGGATGCCACATTCCAAACCCTTTTTGATTTAATTGGAAAAGAAGGTTTTAAACTCGATCCTGGAAAATGGGCAATTACAAACAGTATGACGAAAGCATTTATTTATCTACCGGACAATCCTAAATCCCCTACGTTAAAAGATAAATGTCTTGAACATGGTGTTGAAGTCAATACGTTTTATAAGTTTGCAACATCACCATCCAACGCAGTTAAAGGTATTCATCTCTTAAATGTCCAGATTTTGTCCGCAGATTAAAACTTATTTCTCTTAATTTCTCCCAATTTTTTTACAAAAAGCTGTAAGATTTTTTAGAGTTTATATGATTTGTTTTCTTTTATTTATATGAGAATTACAATTCATTTTTAGATATTTATTGTAAATTATATTCGCTTAGATTGGAGCTTGTACAATGAAGGATGAAGAACAAGATAAGAAAAAAGAAAAGAAAAAAGAAAATAAAGATGAACCAAAGAATCCATTTTTTCCTTTTGGATTTCCAAATCTTAATGATTTAAGTGATGAGCAATTAGACCAGTTCGCCGACCAATTCAAGAAATTATTTGGACAGTTCGGTGAATATATTGCTCGTAATCTTAAAAATATGGATCTAAATGAAATGATGAAGCAGTTTAATACACTTAATAAGAACAACCCACTGAATATGCCAAATATGGAAGACCTTCAAAGAGAAATGGAAAAAATGTTTAAGAATAAATCAATGAAAGGGAAAGTCTCACAACCATTCATATTCGGGTTTAAAACTAAGGTAGGACCAAATGGAATGCCTGAATTCGAGCCATTTGGCAATGTAAGAATGAATAAGGAGTCTGGAAATAAGGACAAATATGAAGTGAATGAAGTACGAGAGCCCCTAACGGATATTATTGAAGAGAAGGACGAAGTTATTGTAGTAGCTGAGATGCCTGGATGTCAAAAGGAGAACATAGAATTGCAAGCGACGAAGAAATCAGTGACTATCATCGGAAAGGATGAAGATGACAACAAGAAATTCGAAGTAACATTGGATCTGCCTTGTAGCATTAACCAAAATCATGCAAAAGCGAATTATAAAAATGGGATCCTTGAAGTAAAGCTTCAGAAACTAAAATCAAATGGAAATTCTAAAAAAATACATATTGAGTGATTTTCTATTATATTTTCTAATATTTCTAATAGTTTCTAATATTTTCTAATGCACTAGGGTTTTTCAAAATTTAAGAATCTTAAAAAGGAATAATCTTTTATAATTGTATTTCCATTAAATCTATAAAAGACAAAAATTTGGGGATATTACGGGGATATTATGAGGTAAATTCACAAATCATGACCATTTTCCTTGTATATTTTCCATACATATTCCTTGCATATTACGCCAATTAAAATAATATGCATTTAAATACTACAATGTCTTGATTAATTGGATTATAATATATTTACTATCATTAAATTAATAAAACACCATTGGTGAGATAAAAAAATGAGTATAGAACTCCCAGAAGATGAAAAGGAACTATATTTAGAAGTTTTAAGGGAGAGTCCTACACCTTTTGACAGATTTGTATCTAAAGGCAGCAGAGAAGACGTTATTGATGTACAAGGACCGCGGAAACTGATGGATAGA
>WJKO01000600.1 GCA_014729055.1 Promethearchaeota archaeon
GAGTACAAGAATTAATTGACAAACTACCAACAAAAAGTAAAGGAAAAAGCAAAGGGGAATTAAAACGAATTACTCTTATGCCTGAAGACCTAAAATAAAGAATTTCTGCGATCTGTTTAAGATCACTTTAAAATTTTTTTTACTCATTTTCTTCCATGTTTCTGCTATTTAAGCCAATCAATAAAAAAGAAAGAAGAACGAAATATCCGTGTTTTTTTCGTGTTTTTATGGGGAGTCTCCGCCACCGCAGCCAGGAACTGAAACACCAGCAGCTGCCAGTGAAAGTCCGTAACTAATGGCAAGCAAAAGTGCCAAAACGGCCGTAACTTTCTTTGATAATTTATCCATGATTTTCACCAAAAAGGCATTATAATCTTTTTAGATTTATTTTTAAAAGGCAATAATTATTTTGAGAATATTCAAAATATTCTTATATATTCTTATATTCTTATATTCTGAATAATGAAAAACTGTGCAGATTATCATGAAATTTCCAAAAATATATAATGCTTTAGTAGCATTAGGCATAATCTTGACCGTTTTCTTTAGTATTGTAAATTTGACTATTGGTTTAATTTTCTTATTTTGTTTTGGATTCACTCTCTTAGTTTTAAGACAATACATATATCTTTATCGAGCATATAACTGGGGCATAAATAAAGATTGGTCGCATTTTCTTGTAGAGGAGATAGAGATTCATGTGGCTGAAGATCCCGAAAACGATCAAAAACGCAATAAAACGGATTCAAAATCTGAAACATGTATTCTGAAAGGGAAAATCTATAAAAGCAAGAAAAACGAAAATTATCGGAGACCCTTTGTGATAATGTCACACGGATTAGGGGAATACATGGAGACTCTAGATCCTTGGGCTATGTCTATTGCATTACACGGCTATAATGTGTTATTGTATAATTTAAGAGGGCATGGTAAGAAAATAAATCGATCTCAAGGAGATTCCCATAACCTTGTAAAAAATTTTTATGATGTATCAGCAATAGTAGAATTAATAAAGAAAAGGGAAGACGCTGCAGCTGACCGGATTGCTTTTATCGGGTTATCTCTCGGTAGCATTATTGCTTTAACTACTGCATATGACAATAAAGAAATAAAAACGATTATCGCTCTAAATAGTATTCATGAATTTTTAGAGATAGTTAATCAAGATTATTCGATTTTTGACCATCAATGGGTTAGAAGAACGATTGTAAAGCTAATTGGTGATTACGATATCAACGAAAACCAGAATAAACTGATGTCTCCTAAATATCATTTAAAAAAGGATGTCGAAAATCATAAAAGATTGTATATGCTGACCTGTAAGGATGATTTTTTACCGTTTGAGGATTTTATTAAAAACGTAGAGCTATCAGGAATAGATGAAACCAATTATTTTGTTTTAGAAAAAGGCGGACATTATCATTATGGTCAAAAACAGTTGGTGTTGATTAAGATGATTGAGTGGTTAGATTCTTCTTTGTGAGATTTTTTACTGTGATATCTTTTTTGAATTCCATTCAGCGACTGAAATATACATGTGGATTATATCTTCGAACCCATTTTCTATTTTACAATATCCTTTCAGAATACATGAATGAGAAAATCCAAGCTTCTTAAACAGATTAATTGCTGCTTGATTTTTTTTTGTTGTATATATTTCTACAACATTCGTTTTCATAACATTGAATCCAAAATTTAATAGAAATTTCATAATTTCAGTTCCATATCCTTTCTGCCAATCTTCTTTTTCTCCAATAAGCAAACCAACTTCAGCAACATCGAAATATGCGTGTTTTGAAATATCGCAAAAGCCGATCAGAATATTATCTCTCTTACGCACAACAACAAAATGATAAGCTGTTTGTTTTGTCTTTCCGATACATTTATGCATTTTTCTTATAATATAATTACATATTTTATTTGGCAGACCCATCCGATTTCTAATCTGTTCATCTTTCATCCAATGTTTATAAGTTTCAAAATCTTCTTCTTTCCATTCTCTGTAGTTGAACCTGTCAGAATCAAATGAGGTTTTCAAGATTATCTCACTATTTCTATGGATGATAAAAAAGAGTATAAAATGTTAATCTGTTAGTAATTCAAGTTTATTCAGCAAAATATCTTCTATTTGGCATATTTTATATGACTTTGTGTGAATATTTCTGTGTTTTATTACCTTGAAAATCCTGGCACTTATAGCAGATGCAGAAGCATGATTATTCCTTCCGATTTTATATAATCTGTATTCCTTTCTTAATCCCAGAGTCAATATCGCAAGACCTATGGATGCACAAGCAGCAATATTATTCGTAGTAGATAACATTACGGATTTATTTGCGTTAAGAATTTTGATGGACCTTATTCTAATCTCGTACGCCATATCCATTTCATCACATATACGATTTATTTGTGAGATTACGTCATTCCTTTTGTCGATAGTAGGGAACAATTGATATGTTGAGATTAATACGGATTTTAGTTTTTTATCATCACAATCTATGGCATTAAGTAATTCGATAAAGTTTACAGAATATTCTAACATCTGTGCGGTTCTATATACAACAACAGGTATTAGACTGTCTAAAGATCGCATCTGTGTTTTTGGAGGTAACTTTTTCCAAACTCTTTTAAACACACCAAATGCATCTTGTGCCATATTAATCGGCATTCTTAATCTGGAACAGATTCCTCGAATCATTGGGTAAGCATGTCTGAAAATTGTCGTTTCATATACATAGGAATTGTATTTTTGATATTTTTCTAACTTTTTGAATTTCTCTCTCACGACTCGCTCCTTTTTATTACCTACGGTCGTTCTGGATGTCTTTGAAAAGAAAGAATGGTCCAAAACTTCTTGATTTTCATCAAATCGGGTTTGTTGTGCATAGCTTTCTGAACTCTGTTCTAAGCCACACTCTTTACAAATAATAAAGCCTTCTCTATTTTCAGTCAACCTTTGAGAACCACATTGTTCGCATTTCCTTTCTTTGTCATCAATTTCATCATTAAATGATAATGTTTTCATTATGATCACATATTTAGTTTTGATTTGTTGCAAGTAATAATAAGACCCAAAACTCTTTTTAAATACCACGGTTTTTCACTTCAAATCAATTTAAATGACTTTAATTTAACTTAGATTGACCTCAAGAAATTTACATTTTGTCGGTTAGATTGAATCTTCTGATTTTTACAAATTATGCTTGTATATCATTTTTGTAAGATTGATAAAAGAGTAATGAAAAATGAATTGTATTAAATAATAAAAGGATAATCAGTATAATATTTAATTTGATCAATGGAAAACTGAATCAATATTATAAATATATGTTGATTAATTTTCTTAATCGAAAGCTGATAACTTCTGAAATTAGATTAGATTTTTTCGCTCGAAATAATCAATTGGTCCTTTTTGTGTGAAATATGGTATTCTTAACCATTGGTTGTCTCTATAATGATGTGCTTCAAATGGATTGATAATACAACAGTTTCTATCTTCCGAAAATTCTGTTGGTTTAATATCAATTATATTCTGAATAAACTCAAATTCTACGTTTTTAAAAAATTGTAGAGTATTTTTGATAGAAAAGTATAATTCTTCGATTAAGCTCGCTGGAATCTTTAAATTAACTAGTATCCCTTGATTCCATTTTGTTTCCTTAGTTATAATAGACTTTTCGACATATTCTGTTAAAAGTATTTCTGAGTAAGGGAGAAAAGAGAAATAATCGATTAACAGCTTAATATATCTCGATTTCAGTGGTCCTATGAAGATGCGTACTGTAGTAAATAATAAAATGTTAGAAAAATTGATCTCAGGCTTGATGTAAATCATTTCATTTGATAATAATTCTTCAAATCTCTTCTTAAATGGTTTTAATTCGAAGTACTTTCTTAAATCTTTATCAAAGTTAAGTTTGAGAATATTCAATTCTTTAGAATTCTTTCCGTACAATTTATCTCTAGTAGTCGTCAGTGCAAATTCAACTGTATTTGCATCATAATTATTACGATAGTATTTATTAAAGAGGATCTTCTTCGTTAGTATATTGAAAGTTCTATATGATGTCTTCCAGTTATTCTTACTCAGTTGGTATTGATAGTTGATTTTGAATAGTATCTTTTTTATCTTCATCAGACGATAGAACGTTATTAATTTTGATCTCAGACAGTAATTTATAACATTCTGATGTGGATCTGCCTTTGGA
>WJKO01000601.1 GCA_014729055.1 Promethearchaeota archaeon
ATTTGGAATTCTAAGTGCATGGTATACGGGTATTCCTCTAGCTATTATGGCTAAATTCGGACCAAAAAAGGCGGTGGAACAAATGGCACGTAACAATTTGACCGTTACTTATGGAACGCCAACTCAATTTCGTAAAATGATGCCTTATTTTGATGATCCGGATATTTATAATAGATGCCTAAGGACAGGCATTATGGCCGGAGAACCATGTCCTCCCAAGTTAATCAAAAAAATGATGGAATTAGGGTGTGATATACGTGTTATTTACGGTTTAACCGAGGCATCACCAGGAACTAATTGTACAAGGTCATCTGATCCCATTGAAAAGAAGTCCACAGTTGGCAAAGCCTATCGGGGTTCTGTCTCTCATATAGAGGATCCAGTTGATGGTGCAGCATTACCTCCAGGTGAAGAGGGTGAAGTAGTTATTTATGGCCCAGGTGTAATGATGGGTTATTATAATGAACCCAACAAGACTGCGGCGGTTACCAGTCCTTATGGTGGTTTACGAACTGGTGATATTGGAATATTGGACGAGGAAGGATATCTTGTAATCTCTGGGAGAATTAAAAATATTGTTATCCGAGGCGGAAATAATCTTTACCCGATCTTAATCGAAAGCCGTATGATGCAATTCGTTGTTGATAAAATAGAGACAGTAGCCATTGTTGGTGTTAAGGATGAAATGTACGGAGAAGAAATTGCAGCAGTTGTGAAAACACGTGAAGGTGTTTCTATGACGCCGCAAGGATTCATTGATTGGTGTTTTGAACAGAGTCAAGGGGAACATCCGTTGTTATCTCATGAAGAAGTCCCCCGTTATGCGTTCGTCAATGACGTTGAAATCCCTGTTTCCGGACGAAATAAAGTGCTAAAACGAGTTTTGAAAGGCAAGTTAGAGGACATTATTAAAACGAAAAATTTACAGAAGATTAAACCAACAGCATTACAAAAATAACTGCAAAAATCACCTTTTTTGTTTATTTTATTTTTTCTTCATTTTCTTTGGTCAAATCTGAATGAGAATATCCAACCATCTACAGTATTTTCGCCTTTTATTATATATCCTGAGGTTTTGATGAGATGCACCATTTTCTGATTTTCCCACATGATCTCTCCTTGAAATCCATCTAATCCCTTTTCCATAGCAATTCGGATTAAATAATGCAACATATACTTTGTGATTCCTTGATCTCGCCAGTCCTTATGTACCGTAAAAGCAATTTCACCTAAATTCGTTTTATTATCCTTTTCATAACTACTTAATGCTATAATTTTTCGATCTCCGATCGGACCTACTAATCCTGCAATGACAAAAACATTCTCGTAATCAATATATACGTTTGTTTTCACTTCATTGTCGCTTCTTCTAAAGTATTTCTTAGGTCTAAAGAATCTGTATGTGCGGCTTTCATCGTTTAACGAATAATAGAGATCTTGGATCAATCGAACATCTGTAGGACGAATGGGTCGAAAATAGATCTTTTTACCATCCTTTGTTATAAATTTACGCTCAAATTTCTTTGGATAGACAATAATATCTCCCGTTTCCTTGTCTACATTTAATTCTTGGTCTGAATATATCAAATTAAACTTTTTCGCTTCGTTTAATAACCACATTCTGAAATCAGGATGCGCAATTGAGATAAGTGCCATAATTCGTTCTCGAAGATTTTTCCCGTGGAGTTGTGCGATCCCAAACTCTGTTACTACGTAATGTATATCTCCCATGGTTAAAGACACATGAGTTCCGGGCGGAAACATAGGAACAATCCTACTTATTCTCTTGCTGTTCCTCACCGTTGTTGATGGTAAGCAGATAATGGATTTTCCGCCCTTTGCATAATTCGCTCCGCGCGAAAAATCGACCAAACCTCCAATACCTTGATATATATAAGGGGCTTGCCCCTCTTCTTGGGCTGGAACTGACGAAGCATTTATTTGCCCTAATAGATCGACGCTCAATGCCCCATTGATTGAAGTCATATTCTCATTTTGTGCTATATTAATTGGATTATTTGTATATGTTGCGGGATGAAACTCAACGAATAAATTGTTATCGAGAAATTTAAATAGTTGATTCGTTCCTAAAGCAAAATTAGCAACAATTCTATTCTGATTCGCGGTTTTCCTCTCACACGTAATAACCCCCGACTCAATTAAGTCCATGTGTTTGTTGAATATTGAATCCGTATGTACACCGAGATCTTTATGGTCATCTAATTCAAATAAAACCGCATGAGGCGCCCTTCCAATACCGACTTGGATAGTGTCTCCATTCCTAATGAGACTGGCTACATTCCGTGCTATCTTTTTATATGTTTTATTAGGTTTGGAATACCGAAATTCCAACATGGTTGTATCATTATATATGAAATGATCAATTTTTTTCATGGGAATAAACGAATTACCGACGGTATGGGGTATCTTTGGGTTAATTTCGGCAATAATCATATCAGCAGATTCAGCGATTGGCTTTGCGACATCAACATTAATTCCAAAACTACACAAGTTATTATTATCGGGAGGACTAAGTTGCACAAGAGCAACATCAACCTTTTTTCGTTTTCTGAAAATATAAGGTATTTCTGACAAAAACATAGGTGTATAATCTGCCTGTCCTTCATTGACCGCCTCTCTTATACTATCTTGCGTCATAAAAAACGTGTTATATCTAAATAAATCTTCGGGCTTATCTTTCAAAGGGAGATCTCTCGTGATGGAGAGAAAATGGTCTATTTCTATATCTTGTAATCTTTTATGCTGTCTAACCAATTCTGTTGTCAATTTTTGAGGTTCACTGCAGCCAGAGTGAATAAATATTCGCTGTCCCGGCTCTACCAGTGAGATTGCATCCTTTACACCAATTTCTCGATCTTTGAATTTCTTGCGCCAATTAATCATCCCAATTAATCAATCCCAATTAATCAATCTCAATTAATCAATCCCAATTAATCATCATTCTACTCAAAAAAAAATATTTTTATCTTAGAATGTAAATAAAGGATTGAGAGATTCATGAATAGCAGAAATAAAAAGATGATTATCGTTTGTTCCATCGCTGTAATTGTTGCAATTCCCGCTGTATTCTATCTTCCATCATACATAAAGTATGGTCCTTGTGACGGGAGCTGTTATTCTATTGAAAAATCTTTCACGTTTAATCGTGGCGGATATCCGCGTATGGCTCAAATCGATGATTTGCTATTAGTTGCGTACTCCAACGGCAGTTTTGTTCTTGATGGTGTAAATTTAAGTTCTGGAACCAAATGTACATCCCGTGTGATTATAAATGGAGGTGTTGATCCCGCGCGTTGTACTTTATTCTATTCGTCCGATTTAGAACTCTTAATTTGTGTTTTTAATCATGATAATGCCGCCTCATGTGGTATAGCTTGGGCTAATAAGAATGAAATTTTTGATCCAAATGCATGGCAAATACAACTGAATATTGTTGGTCCAGTCTACCAGGAATTCGGAGATATTGGACTTTGGGAGCCTTATCTCTCATCTTATAATTCCACTTCTATGTTACTCTATTTCTCAAACCAGACAATCTATGATCCAGACGACCCCATAGATTCTGAGTTATATGGAATGGCCCTCATAATTTACCGGGTGGGGCGATTCACTATAAGGATGGAATGGCATCCTCTGTAATTGTTTCCCAAAACAGCACCCATACAGATTATTTAATGACTTTTGAAGCTTTTCCTCCTCCCGATAAATCTCCGATAATTACGATGGTGAAGATAAGTGTTTCGGATAATGGAATGGAAACGAAATGGCGTCGTCAAATTAGCAACTTATGTGAATCAGCTCCCTTCATTTCTCAATGGGGTTCATATTATGTGACATCAAACCGCCACATCTATAACGGCAGAAATGTTATTTGTTTTATAGGAATGAAGGAAGATGAATCAACGCTATCAAAACCAATTTATTTGGATCCAGCATTAGATTTATTTGGATGGCCATCAATTTATACGGACTCGGATGATAACTTGTGGTTGGCGGCAGAACACCAAGCCACGGGAGCAGTCAAGGTTTTTAATTTAGAATTAAATTTGATTAAAATAATTTATTAAAGATCACTCGAAAGCAGAATGTGCTGATTGTTTAACCGAAAAATTATAGAACAAGACTATTGAGATGAAATATGCTAGTATTGTTATAATCGCAATCAAATTATTCTCAAGGATCAGCGGCACAACAATCCAACGGAATTGCATCAACCAAAAAAAACCGCCATAGATAATTAAAAAAAGTCTCCTTGGGTGCTTAATAGTTAATAATTCGTCCTTCTTAGATATATCACCATTACATTTCACCCATTTTGTCCAAAGTAACAATTTCTTGATGAAGATGACCGAAGTTAATACAATTGCCATCATTTCCACATAAAACATCTCTGATCTGAAATCTAGTTCATACATGATATTATATAATTTGGCAATTTGATGTAACCGATCCCGCAACAGTTCACCAATACATAGATAAAGTGGAATCCAAAAGCCCCACCAATAGTCCTTCGGGTGTCCCTTCCTACTACGCTTTGTAAACTCGTCCAGCATTCCATCTTTCTCAAGCATCCAAAATGTGAAAAATACAGAGAGTCCGCCCCCAAATCCACACGTAAATTCCCACATTTTCCACCACGGTAAGCTGGCACATACTGCAATATATTCTCCACGGTGTAAAATACCCCCAACACTAAACGTCAATGCAAAACCCAACGCAATTGGTAAAATTATCTTATACGATCGCTTATTTTTTATACAAGTCTGGATGGCTAAAAATAGAAAAATACCGAGATATCCATAGGTGGTTTTTGCTGTATCAATTGTACGCGAACAATCTGGACATATGGCAAAATTCGAATAATATCCTTCGCTATAAAGGGGCAGAAACATGTTGGGAAATGCATAAATAAGTAATTGAAACAATAAAAATCCTCCAGCAGCAACAAGTAATCGTTGTATCCAGATTTTGAATGTATTGTTTGAATTTAATAGCCAAGAAATCAAGAGCGCTGGTATGCCTCCCCATGTCAATCCACAAATAAATAAGTGATAGAAACCATATATTGGAGAGATATTTGTATAAAGTTCACTCGCCGTATCGAAATAAAACTTTCCCCGCATCCATTGGTTAAATTGCCCATATCCTTGTGTACCGCCGATTCCAAAACCTATCACAAACACCAGAAGGATATATAATGCTTGTGAGGGAAATTCCGTGTTCTCATCTTTATACCAGACCAACAACATCCAGTATAACCCCCACATTAATCCTAAACTCGGACCGCATCCGTATCCCGAAGGGCGCACCGTACACCAGTAGGCACCACCAGCTAAAGCACCAAACAAGATTGTTAAACATTTAAACTTATTAGAACATTCCATAAAAAACCCGTTCTCTCTACGCTTTTCGTATAAATTCGTATTGTATATTCTTCTTCAAAATGACCTGCATCATGCCGTCTGTTTCCTTAATATTAACTTGATCTTCTGTGTTCTTATAAGGTCCAATCGTGAAGTTATTAACGCCCCAGAACTGAAAAATGCCCCCAATCTTTGGTCTAATGGTTACTCGCTCAAGTTTCGCATCATTCCAATATATATCAACCTCTGCATTTCCTCGAATACAAAGTCCCTTGATATATCCGTCTTTTAATTCACTTGGTAAAGCGGGGAGAAACTTGATACAATTATTATGACTCTGAACCAACATTTCTGCTATTCCCGCGGTACCTCCGAAATTTCCGTCTATTTGAAACGGAGGATGGGCATCAAAAAGATTGGGATATGTTGAATTTCTCAATAATGTACAAATGCTATTATATGTATTAGGGGCATCCTTTAACCGAGAAAACATATTAATTTTCCAAGCGCAACTCCATCCTGTTGCACCTCCACCGTATGCGATTCTTCGTAATAACGAATTTCTACATGCATCTGCTAAATCGGGCGTACTGCGTGGAGTGATTTGGGTGCCAGGATGTAGCGCTATTAAGTGCGAGAAATGTCTATGTCCTGGTTCCCTTTCTTTAAAATCTTCAATCCATTCTTGTAACTGACCATATTTTCCGATTTGGTATGGATGGATTTTTTCAAGGCTTTCTGTGAGTTCTTCTCTAAATTCTTTATCAATTGATAGGATTTCTGTAGCCTTTATTGTATATCCAAGTAACTCACGGATGATTGCCAGATCACATGTGGAACCATAATATACAGATTGAATGTCGTTAGTGGCATCTAAATACATATTTTCGGGTGAAGTTGATGGGCACGTAACAAGATGTCCGTGAGCATCTTCAACTAACCAATCAAGACAAAACCGGGATGCTTCTTTAAGCAGTGGATATGCGAAATCTCTGAGGTAATCTTTGTCAAGCGTATATTCATAATGATTCCACAGATTTAAGCTCAACCAAGCACCGCCTAGGGGCCAAAATGCGTAAACGGGATTTCTATCGGCGGGGGTTGAATTTCTCCAAAGCGTGGTGTTATGATGAGCACACCATCCCTTACAATTATAGTGAATTTTAGCAGTTTCTTGCCCATTTACGGACAATTCTTTTATCAAACGTAACAAAGGTTCGTGACATTCTGATAAATTGCAAGAAAGCACTGGCCAATAGTTCATTTCCGTGTTAATATTAATGGTATAATTGCTTGCCCATGGCGGTCTCACTTTCTTGTTCCATATACCTTGCAGATTAGCGGGTTGTGTTCCCTTTCGAGACGAACTTATCATTAAATAACGCCCGTATTGGAAATATAGGGCAATTAATTGCGGGTCGTCAAAATCATCAGAACTTTTTTCAAAGAGAGAACCTAAACGATTCGCTTGTTTCTTGAATAACTTTGAAAAGAAGCAATTTACATAATATAAAACAAGGGGAAACCTCCGTTTTAATCTTTTAATCCTTTTATCTGTGGGTAAACTGGCAGCTTTGGTACGACCCAAGTTTAACTCCACTCTCATAAACAATTGCGAATAATCTTTAATATGATCTGCTAAAACTTTTTCGTATGTCTTTTTTCGGAGCTGTGTAATCCGTTTTTCAATAAAAAAAGAAGTATCTTTTCCATTCTGATTGGGATCGTGGTCAAATCCGTTGAAACTGGAAGCTGCAACTAACGCCAACGTTAGTTCACTGGCGTTTTGAATTATGAGTGCATTTTCTTCAACGCCTTCCGATTTTTTATCCCATATACAAGTGCCGTTTGTATTAAGAACGATAAGACGTGTTTCCCATTTCATTCCTTTATTTTCTGTATAATCAATTCGTTTGCCTGCTCTACCATAACAATCAACAAACTCGGGTAATTTGCCCTTCATCTGTAATTCGTTTGTGGAGGAATTTGAACCTTTAATGATAGAAGTTTTTGATATATGAGGGCTTTTAAGTCTACATCTTAGATTTATTAAGCCATAACTTTGATGGTATTTCTCTGTTTGCATGTCCGATTCTGTGCTAAAATGAAGAATTATCGCGTGATCTACGGCAGTTGCAAAGAATTTACGAGAAAATCGTGTATTATTTTGTATATACTTAACAGAAGAGATTGCTTGATGAAGATTTAAATCTCGATAATAATCTTGAATTTTTCCGTGGTTTAGGTCGTCTATTTCTAAGTCCCCAAGCGGTTGATATGCTTGCATAAATTTTCCAAGCATTTTTTCGCTAATTATGGCGTTGGCCTTGTTTATACTGCCGGCAAATATAAGTTTTCTCACTTCTTTTAGATGTTGTGAAGCTTCATAATTATTATAGTCGGCAGGTCCACCAGACCACAATGTATCTTCATTTAATTGAATCAATTCGCCTTTAATCTTGCCGAAGACCATGGCACCGAGACACCCATTTCCTATTGGTAGAGCTTCAGTCCATTTTTTTGCTGGCTGTTTGTACCATAATTTCAACCCTTCATTCTTCAATTCGTCATTCTTCACTTTTTATAACCTCCATATTTTTAATCCGAATTTCTGCGGATTGCAGTGAACCAGATGATGCTTTAACTATGATATCATCATCTCCTTCTTTTTTTTGCAGAACTGCAAGACAGAGTCCGTTAAAAAGATGCCGTTGCTCATCGATAAAAGGTTCATGACTGATAGGGTTCCCATTTCCAACACCGATAATTTTTCCTGGACCTTTGACTTTAAAGGTGACCAAGTTTGATGCGATAGGGACGAACTTCTCACTTGTATCTCGGGTTTCAACCTCAAGAAATGCGAGTTCCCCCTCAAATTTCAATGATTTTTTGTTAGATGATAAGACTAAGCGCTTCGGGTGCCCTGCGGTAAAAACAGATTTTGATGCTTCAAATTTACCCTTATTCCGTACAACTGCTTTCAATTCACCCGGCTCAAACTCTACATCCCACATTAAGTGTAACACGTCGTTATAATCTTCATCTAAGAATGATTTTTCACCCAGCGACTCTCCATTAAGAAACAATTCCACGCATTCGCAGTTAGAATA
The DNA here is from genome assembly GCA_014729055.1 of Promethearchaeota archaeon. Classification (GTDB taxonomy): domain Archaea; phylum Asgardarchaeota; class Lokiarchaeia; order Sigyniarchaeales; family Promethearchaeaceae; genus WJKO01. The sequence goes on from WJKO01000601.1 coordinate 8,495, forward strand.
TACCCATACAGGTATGACATCTCCTTTAGACCAGTTCCAATGCGGAAATAAATGTACCATCGGTCTATCCGTCCACTGGCTTTGATAGAGATAGTATAAATTCTTTGGAAATCCGCATAGATCTACGATCCCAAAATGAGAACTTCGAGCGGGCCATGGATATGGCGTTGGCTCTCCCAAATAATCAAATCCTTCCCATGTAAACATCCCGCACACATATTCTCGCGAATCTAAAATCATAAGCGGGATCTCACTTGTAATATCATAAGAGGAACAATGCATATCGTCATTTACTTTACTCCACCGGGCATATACAATAGGATAGTGATAAATGCCTCTGGTGTTGAATGCTGAACAATTCTCTGACCCAATCATGATTCTTTTGGGATATTCTTCATGTTCGTCGTCATACATACACCGAAATCCATCATAAGAGGATCCAGTAATTCGATCTCCATAATAATTATATCCTACAATATCCAACATATCCGCGAAACCCGTTCGATTCGCATGTTCCATTTGGTTACATCCTTGTGTGACTGGTCGCGTTGGGTCTTCATCATGAAATACTTTAAGCAGTTTCTCAAGAATCTCTGTACCTTTTTCAACACGCTGTTCCGATACTTCATTCCCGCAACTCCAGATAATTACACATGGATGATTGCGATCTCTTCGAATAAAATCCCGAACATCTCGCTCATACCATTTGTCGAAATGCCTCCAATATCCGTAGGGCGTTTTTTGCATGGTCCATTCGTCAAATGCTTCATCCATTACCATAAATCCCATTTTGTCGCAAAGTTCAAGCATTTCTTGACTTGGAGGATTATGAGATGTGCGAATGGCATTACAACCCATTTCTTTAAGAATATTCAGTTTTCTTTCTATTGCATCCGCAAATACCTTACTCCCTAAACAACCGTTGTCATGATGCAGACATACGCCTTTAAACTTTATATTTTCACCATTTAAGAAGAACCCTTTATCAGGATTAAAGTTGAAACTGCGTAAACCTAAAGGCGTAATATATTCATCAATGAGTATCCCGTCTCGGCTATAAATCATTGTTTTAATTTCATAAAGATGTGGGCTATCTGGAGACCATAATTTTGGGTTTAATATTTCCAGTTTCTGCTGAATTTTGTTCGTTTCCTGAGTCAATTTGACCGATAATGTGTGATGTACGTCTGGTAATTTATGTAAAGCACCGTCTTTTTTTTCGAATACTTCCGATAGAATCAAAATTTCAAACTTGTTGTTATCATCTTTATTCATAGTTAAAAATGAATTTTCGACTAGAAGTTCTAAATCAACAAGCGCTTTTTCTTTAGAAACCTCTGGCGTTTTCCAATAAGTCCCAAACGGCGCTATATGTATCATTTCCGTAACTATTAAAGTGACTTTGCGATATATTCCACTACCCGCATACCATCTGCTACTTACACCTAAATTATCAACACGAACAGCTATTATATTGTCTTTATTTGGCTCAATAAACGACGTCACGTCATAAAAAAATGTACTATATCCATATGGGCGATGACCGAGATGTTGTCCATTGATCCATACGTCAGAGTCTCGATACACTCCATCGAATTGTAAAATAAAACGTTTTCCCTCACAATTCACGGGAATCTCTAAATGTTTGCGATACCAACCAATACCTTGGGGCAGATACCCTATTCTATGGTCTAAATTCTTAAACATATACCAATTCTCGTCTCTGAACTGTATAAACCGACCTTCTATCGACCAATCATGTGGAAGATTTAATTCTCTCCATTCTTCATCTTCAAAATCAACTCGTTCGGCTCCTTCACAATCACCGAGGTGAAAAAACCATGATTTATTTAGATCAAAAACTAAGCGACTCATAAATTGAATCTTAATTAGAAAAAATATAAAATTTTTTAGTTAAAGATAGATAGATAGAGAGTTAGATCGATAGATAAATAGAGTATTTCGCATAACAATTAATAGATTTTAGAGGTTGGATCACGTTCGTATCCGTAATTTCTTCCGTGCTTTCCGTATACAATTAAAACTGCATTTTCATCCATTAAAGCCCCCGCAAAATCACCGACCGATCCTTTAATGATAAGTTTTTTCCCTTCTCCCATCAAATATCCAAGATAATCGAGAGAATACCCGACTTCATCGGCGGCTACCTTGTCTTCAGCAAGCTCTGAATCGGTTTCAGCATCTTGCAACACCTTATCACAGAATTCTTCGATATTTAGTTTTATTTCATCGTGGGATTGAAATAATTTATTTATCAACGCATTTATGTATAATCCGGCAAAGACCGGGAAGAAAGGACGTTGAATATACTTAATTAAATGAACATTCATAAATTCCTCAATCTCATCGACCGTAAATAAGTCAAAAGTCTCTACTAAATCAACCATCTGCTCGTAAATCGGGAATATTTTATCAAGAATATAATCGGGTGTATTCATTTCTGCTAGTATAACATCTTTCAGCATTTCTTTGTATTGGAATATTTCCTTAACCCCATCAATGAGATCTTGCAACATGCAATGATTTTGTTTTTGGAAGATTAAAATTTTTTGTCGATTATTCGATGATTTAATTATAGATCAAATCTTATAATGAAGTTTCATCATCTTTATCTTGAAATAAAATTTCAAATGTCATATAACCTCAAATGTCATATAACCTCAAATGTCATATAACAGCAAATAGCAAAAAATCTTATAGAGAAAAAAAATGCAGGATATATTAAAAGTAATTGAAATAAAGGATGGATTTCGTTTAATTTTCAACGGATTGGAGATATTCAAGCATGAAAAAAAGGATCCCATTATTTCAATAGGATCTGGAACAAATAATATTAGAAATCACAAACGCCACCACGGAAACTTTAAAATCGATGAAGAAGTCCAAGAAATCTACGTCCTTGAAGATTTCAATATAACTCAAGATGATAAAAATAAAATTGAAGTGAAGTTCACGGACAAAACTCAAAAACTAGTCTTAAATTTTAACGCAAGCATTGTTGAAGAACGATTAATGGTTCGATTCCGATTCTCTAATAACGATGATGAATATAGTAATGAAATCAGCGGAAAATATAATCGTTTTCGGATTAATTTAATTGGGAAAAAAGACGAACATATCTACGGTTGCGGTGAGCAACTTTCTCGTCTTGATTTAAAGGGATCTAAGGTGCCTCTGTGGTGTCAAGAACCAGGATTTGGAAGGGATAGATCTTTAGCCTCTCGTTTAGCCGATATATTCATGTGGGGTGGAGGGGATTGGTATACGACATATTATCCTCAATCCACGTATGTTTCTTCAGCAAATTATTTCGTCCACATTGAAAGTTACGCTTATGCTGAAATGGATTTTCGTTCTGAGTGTCATTCTTCCTTATATTTCTGGGAAATCCCAAAGAGAATTGTAATAGATGTACAATCCAACGCCCTTGAACTTTTATCAAGTCTCAGTAATTTGTTAGGAAAACAACCCATGTTACCGGATTGGGCAACAGATGGCGTTTGGTTGGGTATTGGTGGAGGATTAGATGATACGAAATCTTGGAGTATACAGCAGAAGTTGAAGAGAGCGAGAGAAGCCGATGTAAAAGTATCGACAATATGGTCTCAAGATTGGTGCGGATTATATAATCCTTCCAAATTTGAAATGCGGGTTTTTTGGAATTGGAAATATGACAAAAAGCGTTATCCGAATCTTCCGGAATATATTAACTCATTAAATGAAGATGGAATTAAATTTCTCGGTTATAATAATTGTTTTCTGAATAAAGAGGGGGAACTCTATAAGGAAGCGGCGAAACACGGTTATCTGATTGAAAATGAATCAGGAGAACCATATGACATTATCATGATTTTTTTTAAAGTGGGAATGGTCGATCTCACTAATCCAGACGCTTGGAAATGGATGAAGAACCTTATTATTCGAAATATGATAAATATCGGTTTAAACGGCTGGATGTGTGACTTTGCTGAATATATGCCAATAGATTGCGTATTACATTCGGGAGAGGACCCAATTATCCACCATAACGAATATCCTGTATTATGGGCTAAACTGAATTATGAAGCTGTCAAGGAAGCAACAAACGGAGATGCAAATAATATTGTATTTTTTAATAGGTCTGGTAATGTTGGATCCACGAAATATGTTCCCCTCATGTGGTCAGGAGATCAAATGGTTAATTTTTCCAAAGGCGACGGATTGCCAACGGTTATAAACGGAGGGTTATCTATGGGTTTTGTTGGTATCGGATACTATCATTCTGATATTGGGGGATTGAGTTCTGCTTTATGGCTAAAAAGATCAAAAGAAGTATTTATGCGTTGGACGGAAATGGCGACATTTACTTGTGTCATGAGAACTCATGAAGGGCATCAATATAAAGGCGGTAATAATTGGACATATGATTCAGATGTGGAAACTCTGCGTCATTTTTCTAAATTTAGTAGAATTCATTCTCATTTACATCAATACACTATAAGATTAATTCAAGAATACCAGCAACACGGATTACCTTTAATTCGACATCCCTATATCCACTATGAAAATGATCATATTCTGCATGAATTACACTATCAATATCTATATGGAAGAGACATCTTGGTAGCGCCAGTTATTGAGAAGGGAAAGACTAAATGGAATGTATATCTTCCCGAAGACCAATGGGAACATATCTGGTCAGGACAATCCTTTAACGGTGGATGGATCGAAATAGACGCACCTGTTGGAAAACCGCCCGTTTTCTTTAGAAAATCATCTGAATTTCGACACCTATTTAGAGAAATAAAAGATATTGAATGAAAATTTGAAAAAAAATATGACCACTTAATCACATGATAGTAGGGTTTTCAAACCAAAGAACCGAAAGATAGACAAATCCAAGGCTATGGTATTCCTCACAATTCGCAACAATGTCCAAATCGCCGTCTTCATCCAGATCTTCAAATACACATTGATCCCATTTTTCTCCATTATATTTACCAATACCGAAAAACCCATCAGCCCACTTAATCACATGAGTTTCCCAGCTAGATGTTTCTGGATCACTCCCCGTGTATTCCATCCAGAATACTGCTGCTTTACTTGTCGGAAAGTATCCATCATGGTGGATCAACATTCCGATGATATCATCTTTGCCATCGTTGTTAATATCGACGATCTTGATTGGTCTTGCTCGCCATTTCGTCTCTTCTGGCTTTGGGATTTTGATTAATGTCCACGATCCCTCAAGTATACCGGGATTTTTAAAATAATAGATATAATCTACGACCTGCATGATGACTTCTGGATACCCATCTCCCGAGTAATCATGTAGTGTAATTTGTTCTTTTGAATAGAACTCTGGACCTTGGTAGATAATTCGTTTTTCCCAAGGTTCCTCTTGTTCAGATGCACCCGTGCCTGGGTTTTTATACCAAACGAGCATTTCATCCTCGTCTTTTGTATCCCAATCCGAGTTGCATACGGCAATATCATCATCTCCATCATTATCAATATCTCCAAATTCAAAACCATGACCGCTTTCTAATTCTGCATCTATATCATGCACTACCCATTTTGTCATATCCCGTCTTTCTGATGGGTTAAAAGGTGCTTCAATCCATTTCAAGCCCGCCTTTGGGTCTTTTCCACGCCCACCTACGACAATATCGTCAACACCATCTCCGTTGATGTCTTTTCCCTCAGCGCAATGTAACTGTCCTGCCTCTACGGTACCGGGAATATCGTTACTTTCTATCCAAGCAGTAGGATCCATCGCATTGGATGATTCGGGTCCCCATATAATAAATACACCTGATTGTTTAGCGAGCTCTGAGCCATGAGCAACGACAATATCAATATTTGTGTCGTTATCAAAATCCCCAAAAGCAGCGTTTTCAGCATTTGGAATAGAACCGACCGTAATTGCGGGCCAACTTTCCGCGACATCCGACACTCCAGGATAAAATGCTATACGAATCTTTCCATCCCATTCATAATTGGTTACATAATCATTATATCCATCTCCGTTAACATCAGCTGGATCCAATCCATTGGGAATCAAATATCCTGGATTATCGATCTGATGAAGACTCCAAACTTGAGACTCGGCTCTCGGCGGAAGCGTTCCACGGGCTAAAAATCCAAATAGAATTCCCGCTGTAAGTATTGACAATATGAAAACAAGTTGCATTGATTTCCGATACTTTTCTCTTAACCTTGGGATTAAAATATATGTTAGAGCGAAACACAATCCTGCATAAATACCTAAGAAGATAAATGTATATTGCTTGGCGATAATACCAAAGATTACAAACGCAAGAGCAAACAACATGGGAATAATTTTAACATCTTTTATTTTCCTCAAGTTCATACTTACATATCTATTCTGAAAACTTTATAACTTTCTGAAAACTTTATAACTTTCTAAATACCGTTAACAATCGTAAATAATAGTTGGAATTGGTGGCTGACATCAGACGTAATGGGAAATTAATGGGTATTTCCATAAACTTATATATGAATGGATATATTTTCTTCTATAACCAGATTAGATGAATTTGGTGATTAAAAAAATGATTAGAATATGTAAAGATCCAGAAAAGAGCGAACCTGTAGGCGTCGCGTCTAGATTTTAGATAACAATAGCGAGATCTTTCTATAATTCTGATCGGGCGATATTTTGTCCAATTCTTGATTTATATACTAAAATTTCTATCGTATTTAACTACAAAGGGCAAGATTTCGCCAGTACACTTCTAAGAAAATCCTCAGAAATGGAGTTGATCTTATGATAAGTATACAAAAGGAAAATAATGAAGAGAAAATAAAAAATTACCAACAAGAGCTGTATGAAAAAAAGCATAAAGACCTAATATTACGTGAAAAAAAACTATTAGGCACTTTAGAGGACACTTTAAACCTTGAATTACCGCTATTAAAAGACATTCAATATCAATCATTGGGATATTGCAAATTTGAAGGTTATATCACTGGTGTAGGTTTATACAGATTAGGCCTTAAAGAATTCCCTCCAATCCTGGCAAAAATGAAAAAATTACAAACGATATCTTTGGTAAAAAACAAGTTAAAAAACCTCAATGGTATGCCGAATAAGTACGAAGATCTATTATATCTCTGGTTAGAGGGTAATTCCTTAAGAAATTTAACTGAATTACCAGAATATCTACCAAAATTAAAGAGAATAGGATTATCGTTTAATAAGCTAACAAATTTACAAGGATTTCCAAAACGACTACCAAATTTAAAACACTTATATCTAAAGAACAACAACCTCAAGAATTTCAACGGAATATCACAAGCTTTACCAAAAACAACGTTTATCGATGCAGGTCAGAATGAATTAGAAAACTTCATTGGATTACCCAAAAGCCTTCCCTCACTCAAAAAAATTCATGTAAAACATAATACCACTCTTACGTCAAAGGGATTTCCGACTGATCTTCCGAGCATGCTTAATTTAGATCTATCAAATTTAGCCATAAAAAACACCAAACTACTTGAAAAACTCAACTTGCTGAGAAAAGTCGACCTATCAAACAATAGAATTAGTTCCATAGATTTCTTTCCAAAAGGTTCGCATTTAACTTCCATGGATTTAAGTCACAATTGTCTGCATGCTAAATCGATAAATTTTGAACTAATTAATGCTGGATATGTTTGTTTGAAACAGATTAATCTCTCAAACAACCAAATCAGTTGCTTAGACGATATTATTCCAAAATTACGATATAAGGTTGATCCATTGTTTAATCTCAATGAAAACCCTTTAGTTTCTTTATATGGTTTAGACTATACCGAAATTTTACAATTAAGAAACTTAGATTGCCTTAATCTTACAAAATATGGTGAAAAACTGATGAAGAAATTGCATAAAGCTATTTCTCATCGAAAAAACAAAAATAAACAGGTACTTCTTCAGAGAATATCAATGTATTATCGATATTCAACAAAGGATCTCATAAAAAAACTAAAAAAAGGGGATAAACTAACAGATTCAGAACGTGAACGTGTAGAACACGAAGTGCATTTTACCCTCGAATGGCGTCCGGCAAATATATATCCGGAAGACTTGATATCATATTGACTGCAATAGTTCACAGACAACTAAACTATTTTTTTTTCTATTCCAGACAACATAAAGAATGTGATAAAAAAGATCCTTAGATTTCTTGCCATTTGAGAATTTTATAATTCTTAATAAATTTCCCGTATATTATTTTACTTTTTTCAACATATTCAAATATAGGATCGCAGATTCTTGCTGCAGCTATATGAAATGACAACGGAATTGCGTCAGACAACTTCTTTCGCTCGCGATCATTATCACTAGGAATTTGGTTCGAAACCCAACCTGGATCAACACAATTCACCAAAATATTGTCTGTTTTATAATCTTCTGATATGGTTGAAGTTAATATATTGATTGCAGCTTTAGCCATATTGGTATGGGGGTGGTGAGAATTGATCCTTCGTTGATAACTGCTTTCCATAGAAGAGACATTCACAATGAATCTGAATTTTCTAGGACTTTTTTTCATACATGCTCTTAATTTTTTGATTAAGATTGTTGGAACTATTACGTTTATATATTGAACTTCGAGAATTTCTGGAATAGATACATCATTTAAAAGATAGATCCAACTATTTTGCGGTCTCAGATCAATTTGATTTCCATCTTTATCGTGTTTATCTGTTGGAAAATGGTTTGGATTTGTTCCAAGATCGGTGGGCAGAATAGGAATCTGAGACATATCTGCAGAGGTTTTCCCTTTCATTTCTTTTTTTTTTATTGCAATATTGTCTGAGATATAAGGGAGTTCCTCCTTAATTTCGCTGATTGTGATACGTCCTAGTATTCTTTTCATGGCTTGGGGTAATTCATTGACTGGTTCCTTTTCTAATGGAATGAGATTTTTGTAATATTCTGGAGGTTTTCGGACAGTCTGAGCGGCATTATTAATCAAAATATCTACGTATGGATAATTCTCCTTTATCTTTTCAATAAACTGGAGAACTTGTTTCAATGATCGGAAATCTACGCCATAAATCCTTAAATTATGTTGCCATTTATGAAAGTCAGGTTCTTTAGAATACTTATATGCAGCATTACGCGGAAACCTAGTCGTAATAATAACTCTTGCGTTGCACCGAAGGAGTTTAAGAGCCGTCTGATATCCGATTTTAATTCGTCCGCCGGTAACTATGGCAACCCGTTCATTTAGATCTAAATGTCTATGCACCTTTAAATAATTGACGTCTCCGCATCGAATGCAGAGGTTTTCGTATTCAAAATGCCTTCGCTTATAAATAGAACTACAAAGATAACACTTTTTTGGGGGCGCAAATGACAAACCTAGGCTAAATCCAATTTCATAATCAACTTTATCAAGACCATATAATAAAGAATTTCGATACCTGATTTGATTTTTAATCTCCACGATCTCATCAGGTCGAAGATTTGTAGGTCGTGTTTTCATAACTCCATGTAGGCGTAAAATCAATTCTGTAACATTGCTTGGATTCTCAACGGGTTCTCTAAGCAATATCAACAAATACGGAAGACGGTTTTTAGGAATCTTTTCCCGCTTAGGTATCTTCTGCCATTTCTTCTGTTTTTTATGGTCATTCTTTTGTTTGACGGCTTTTTTTTTAACAAGTTCTTGTTTCCTTTTATTTCTTCCAGTATTCAGTTTTTTTAGCGTCGCAACTTTGTCCATTAAAATCTCAAAATCATTAAGAGAGTATTTTCTGACAATCTCGATGACTAATAATACATGCTTTATTAAAAATCGTTTAGAAGAGCAGTCATAAAGCCCATTAGATAACGGAACATCATATATAATGCATTCAAAGTGGGGAGAATTAGTCCCATCACTATCATAGATGATACCTGCACCGATTCCATAACTTGTAGGTAACAACTTACTAAATTCTTTGTGTAATTTGTTACTAGAAATTTCTTCCGAATTAATAAATTCGCGGATAATCAGTTTTTTTATGGGTTTTAGTTGACGCTGAATGTCTGTTATTATAATTCCCTCGTTAGATATTATGCATTTTAATATTTCATCGTGTGATTCTGCACGTTAACTAATTAAATTAGTGGAGACAGAGGAGACTTTAACTCCTCATTCCGCCTTCAGCCTTGCGAGTCCTATGCGTTAGACCATATCTCCTTTTTTGGATGGAGGAGGCAGAGGAGACTTTAACTCCTCATTTTAGGCGTGTCGAGCCTATATCCTATGCGTTACACAATGCCTCCTTAATATGAGATTTAATCATCTTAGTAATAAATCTATCTGAGTTATAAATCAATTTCTTTTATCTGACGGATCATTGTTACCATTTTCCTGATTATTTTAAAAATGGACATTTAGAGTTACCTAATAACGTTTGAAAGGAACAATTATGTGGCGTTCCGTCAACGTCGAACGCTAAGGTGGTTTCCCCCGCATTACATTTTTCTTTATTTGATAAATAGTTCGAAATGCAACAATCCGTTCCAATCACAAAATAATTACCGCCAAACATATTTTTAGTTTGTAAAAGCTTATGATTTAAATCGTTTTTATTTATGAAGTTTTTTTTATCTCTTCTTTTCATACCTAAAAAATAGATTCCATTTAAATCACGTTCATAAGCAAATTGCGCTGCTTCTATTATCGTATCTTGGTTAGTTTCATCAATCACATAATTTAAAAATATTTGCATCGGCGAATCTGCATATATTTTAAGGTTATTTGCTAAATTATCGGGTAATGAATGATCAAACATCTTTGGATATCGTAGGGTATCGATAGAAATAGAAATGCCACTGATATAATCTGATAATACATCAACTTTATGTCTCAATTCTAGGGCATTCGTTGTAAAGTTTATATGTTTAATGGGTATTTTTGCTGAATGCTTCGCATAGTTCAATAGAGAAAGAAAATTTGGATGTAATGTTGGTTCCCCTCCACCCAATGCAATCTGTCTGGGTGTATATGTATTAAGAATTGTTGCAAATGTGTTTAAACTCATATATTGCCCTTTCCGTTGATATTGGAAACAATAGTTGCGACACGACGCATTGAATGGCATATTACAATCATATGTGATATGAATTTGACATAAATGCTTGAATTTTTCATTTACTTCCTTAAGTTCATTGATTTCTCGATTAAATGTTTCTAAATCGATTGTATTTCTACAAATCTTTTGTCTTGCTATATGTTTTCCTTTATTGGATTGATTCAATCAAAAACTCCTTCTTTACTTTTCTCTATCGGCAATTTCATGTTGAAGCAATTTTTTAAAGAAAAAATATGCTGGGCGTTTTTCTTTTTTATTCTCAGCAATATTATATATTTTATGAATCAACATGACTCTCTCTGGTTCTTTAATTTGAAGATCACCCAGAATATCTTGCTTTGGATAAAAATCTATAATACCATCTTTACCTTCATCAAAAATTCTATTTAGAATTTCGATTTTTTTCTCATATTTTTGTGTTTTCAGTAGGTCTATGAGTAAATAC
>WJKO01000602.1 GCA_014729055.1 Promethearchaeota archaeon
GCATATATGAGAATCTATCTTCTTAAAACATGAATTTTCAAGATTTAGATGCATTTTTGAATATACGACATAATTGAAAAATATCTTTAAATATGAAAATCCCGAATAAGCTATCAAATTATATGTTTTCTATTTTATTCTGGTAAATAGTCTTCATATTCAATTTATTTTCTATATAGGTAGATTTTAATGGATTTAAAAAAAGGAAACGCATTATATTCAAATAAGCAAAAAGATGTTCTCAAGAACAAATTTGAAGCAAAAAACGACTATATCAAACCACCAGACTTTGCTGGGAAAGTAACTGCTATAAATTTAGATGCTACTGAAAGTTATCAAGATGTTGATATAGAAGAACCTATTGTTCTTATGCCCATGAAGCTGGAAATAAGAGTAATGAATTCTAACGCAGAGATTGCATCTTATGATAAGGTAACGTACGAAGAAAAGTCAAGGGACAAGCAATTTGAGGAATCTCTGGGAAAGAAATTAACAACAAATTTTCGAAAATTTAATGAAAAAGAATACTGGATACGTTGGTATCCTGATGATATCAATCTAAAGATACCTATAAAACCAATTTCCTCTAATGAAGTTAAGAAATGGAAGAAATATGAAAAATATTTTCAATCTTACTTAGTTAAAGAGAATTCTGGATCAAGTGGTGGAAATATATCACAAAAGAAGAAAAAGTTGAAAATGAAGAATAAAAATCTCACATCTAAAGACAAGCTGATAAAACCAAAGTTCGATAAACCTGGTAATATAAAAGAAACGGATGGTCTTTATGACAAGAAAATACCGAATAGTGGTCAGAATATAATCAAACCTGGTTCCCTCATTACTGATACGAACATTAAGATTGGTATTGATTCTGTTGTACAAGCTATGAATAATTTAATTCAAGCTCATGGGAAAGAAATAAAAGAAGAGTTTGGAATCATAAGAGCGCGTCAGCTAACAAAAAATATGATTAGAAACAAATTTATCCTAACACGTGGGGGAATATGGGATTTTGATTTTGATCCAAATGATCTAAGCAAAGATATTGATGACGCTCTTGAGGATTTATTTGAACGTGGTATTTCGTTTGAAGGATTACCTGACCGAATTTATCTCTATGTCATTACAAAAAGCGGCTATCTGAGTTTACTGCACAAATCCGCACTTATTGATAAGAATAAAATTAAAATTGACGTAGTAAATCCACTGAAAAATAGTTGGCTTACTAATTTTGAAGAAGCAATTAATATTGGAATGGGTGTGAAAATTGAGAATAAAACGGCAGTCCAAAAAATTGATAATGCTGAGTGGATTATCGCGTTAGGTGTAAATACTGAGGAAAACTCTGATAAAATATTAGAAGAATTACTGAAACGAAGGAATGCAACTGGTGAATTTGGAATAGTAAAACAAGACACGCCGACCAATAATACTGAGAAAGGTAGAACTTCTTATACTGCCTTTGAAGAAAATATAATAGAATATTTTAAAGACACAAGCGTAAAAATGCCTAAGAACATAGTTAGTTATAATTTATTAGATTATAAATTTGACTCTCAAATTCTAAAAGATGTTTTGAAGCTAGATTCTATTTGTTTGGATGAGATTAAAGGCACAGAGTTAACAGACCAACTTATTGCAGAAGCAATGGCGGTATTAATTTGGGACTCATGCACCACATTATTCAAGTATGTTTGGATGTTCCATTATTTTATTAAAGCACCAAAGAAGAAACATAACGAAATACTTCAACGCTGGAAGGATTTAAGAACATTTTTCATCTATAATGTTCGAGCCCGAGGCAATTTACCCGTAATCAGAATAGATGATAACCCCTACGGAATACTGCCAGTATTAGCTCTCGGCGAATGGGAACCATATTCATCGGATAATTCCGTTTATACGTCCTATGAGAAAAGCCTTGATTTTCTTCAAAATTTACTGAAAATATTCAAGGATAAGTACTATTCATCTTTCGCGAAAACTCTCCCAAAAATAAAAGCAGATGTTGAACAAAATTCTTTAAATGAGTTAGTAAACATCCTTAAAACAACTCGCATTTCACAAAAATTGAAAGCACGAGCAATCTCAACGTCTGAACCGTTTAATATGGACTATCCTGGTCCGCTATCTCAGATGAAGAAGATGAAACAAGGAACCCTTAAAATCGATCAAGAACCAGGGAAAAAACAAAAGGCAGGTGAAATAACACGCCCTATGTATAAACCATTAGATATCACTTGCGATCTTGTATTTGATGCGAATGATGAACCAACTCACTATTTGAATATATTTGCGAACCTAGACTTAACTCAGCTTGGAAAAACGTCATTACTTGATAAATTAAAGGTTATAAATATAGAGAATCACAAATCATGTGTTCTTCATAGAATTCTCTACAATTATATTTTTAATTTAACGAATTACGTTAAAAAATCTGATTCATTTTCATTCAAGCAGATGTTTCCCCTTAATAATATTCAACAGATGCAAAAAGCTGCAGAAATTCTTTCGAAAACAAACAGTGAGAAACTAGCACCCTTATTCATGGAAACATTGGATCTGTTATTTTACCGATTGGACGCATGGATCTCAGGTCTAGCATTCCAAAGATTAAAAGCGTCTGTCCGAGATATGAAAAACTCTCCGAAGGTTGGCGCGTTTGGATGGCTCCAAAATCCAGGAGATATTGCAAAAAATACTATGAAACAAGGTGTCTATCTCCAAGCACCGTCAGTTGACCAAGCTACTACGGCGGCAGTACTATATAATGCTTCACAAAATAAGGATAACTCACAGAATAAACCATTCCAAATCAATCTATCCTCAAATAGGGTTAAGAATGGCGATTGGTATTTAGAAGGATTACGACAGGGTCATCTGCCTGAGGAACTACTGGGTTATATGGTTGAACGTGCTATTCATGATCGACAAGCATTACCCGATTCAGCAGTAGAGGAAACTGATATCTATAAACTCAGAAAAATATATCCTCTTCCAATATATAGACCTAATAATCTAGATGAGCAATCTTATAGCACCCATGTTGAAAAAGTGATAAATGGTTTATATTTCTTAGAAGATGATTCATTACCTTCCGTTCTTTTTTCAAACGGAACTTATAATTCCAATGATCCACGTGATAAGAAAAAGGAAGAGGAATTTATACAGATTAAAAATCAAGTAAATAATGTCAGAGATTCAGGGGCTGATATTTCGATTGCTGAAACCGTTTATCAATTCATGAGGGGAAACCAGCAGAGAAGTTCAGCTTGGTTTGATTTTATTCAAGGAAAAAATGTTCCTCCGGCATCAGAATTTACTAAAACTCGAAGATCTGAACATAATTTTACCACAAGATTACAAATGTTAGTAGATTCTCCCGAAGATGAATCACAAAGTCATAATCTAAGAATTATGGCTGCACCAATTGTGGCGAAACTATGTGGAAAATTATTAGGGGAATATCATAATCAAATAGTTGGAATTGAAAAGGTGAGATGGACAAAATCCAGATCCAGAGAAATTATTGAAAGACCATGTGATATTAGATATAATTGCGCAAAAGAACTGAATATGGAACCAATTGATATTGTAATTGGCGGTTATGAAGAGATTCGAGATCATGTTAAGATAAAATTTCTATCAGATTGGAAGTCATTTAAAATAAAAACTAACAATTCTCAATCATATTATGGGCTCCCCGATTATAATACTCGTATTAGTTTCATAGAACGATTTAATCGGTTAGATTTTGACTTGGTCATTGATAAAAACTTCTTAGAAAAAATAAACAAGATTAGAGCCTTATTAACAAATATTAAGAAACATAAGGATATCACAACAATTAAACCAAATTCTGATAATAAATTAATAGATAAAAACAATTTAAATCATATAAGCCCAATTAAGA
>WJKO01000603.1 GCA_014729055.1 Promethearchaeota archaeon
GTTGCTTATCTATCATGCCTGAGATAGATGAACATTGCAACCTTGATTTGTTCATATAGCCCTTGGCAGCACTTAAAGTTGAAATGAAGTCATGTTTCAACTTGTTTTTAAAGTTGTCTTTTTGAGAAAACTCGATAGACTTCTTATTTCTCCCCAACGGCTTGAAATGAGCGCTAAATATAACTTTAAGACCGTCAAGCCTATATTTAATCTTGTTTTTATACCATTCGGTCGAGGATAAGGTTCGATTTCCCGTTCTCTTTTTTGCCGCAAAAACACGGCGATCTATCTTGGTATTCCCCTGTTTCGGTCTTCGTGTCTTAAGCATAAAAACAGAACTTTGTCGGACCGTATCTTCCGAGGATCCTTGTCTGTTTACCATTTCTTCAAGAAATTCCTCGTCCATAATGTCCATATCCTCCAGATCATCGGCTTGTTTGTAGTGTATAGCGCCAGTTTCAGGGGATTTATACACTTGAAAACCCCCCTCTTCCTTCACAAACACAAAATCGTCATATGGATCCGCCATCTCATCGGGCAGATCTTCATCATCTTCTGAAATAAGATCATCTCTGGTATATATTTCCCCATCGCTTTCTTTGGACTCAATTAGGGTTTGGAGATGTGCAGGATCATCTTGCTTAAGCCTCTGAAGGTAATAATGCCTTTCTATTGGATGTAGAACATTCTCTTGGTCAACTAAGATTTGCTCGTCCGATATCTCGCCGACTTTCCTACCAAAATGATTGAACGGTTCATATGTATCATTTTCAACTTTGTATTTCCATATTCCGCGAATTTCTCGAGTAAACCTTTTATTACGGTAGTAGTACATATTCACGTTGGGATTTTCAAACACATCTCCTAAAAATAATTCCATGTTTACTTTTTCTTTATTATTCATGGCAAGCGAATGGACTATTTCTTGCGTTATAAACCCGTAAGGTTTCATCCAAATACATAGCACATCGTGAAAGAACCCGGGGTCTTCTTCTCGTATCATTTCTTGCGGATAAAATGAAAATAATCGTAATGTAAGGGTACATTCATTCTTAAATAGGTCCAAGAGCGTCTGAAGCCCCGCATCATAGCCCTTATTTCGCCCGGAGGACGAACAATTCTTAACCAAAATGCGTTTGGGGGTATTATATGTTTTCTCTTGAAAAAGCCATAACCCCGTGTAATATTCTACTGCTTTTAATTCTATGCCAAACCTTTGGCGATAAAACCGCATAAATTCGGCTATTTCATACATATGGAATATGGTTTTAAATTCATATTCGTTCGGAGATACCAGATACCGTTTTTTCCATTCTTCTGCGTGCAGGATTCTATAAATATATCCTCCCCCGAACTTATCCCTATATTCGCAAAAGTTTCGCTCCTGACTTAACTTCTCAAACGTCCATCCTTCTTTTACAGAATGTACTCGTTTATTGAGGGACATATATTTTACATAATATGGATCTCCGATGTTCCCCGTTCGTTTAAATTTATAAGCCCTACACTCTTTAATTTTATCCAAGAATGCAATAATTTGAGGCGTTATATGGGTGCTCCACCATATAAAACGCGATTTCCCGTTTTTATTCTGCAAGTGTGCAAATTGAGGAATGGTTGAGTCCACATTATGGAAATTCTCAAATATGTAAAATTCTTCCACATATTCAAAAAACGGGTGGGGATAGTCGGGATCAACTTTAAGCAGCAGCAATTTAAGCTCGTGTACTTGTTCTTTGTCCATTAATAGCATGGGGCGGTAGTTGAATGGTAAATATTTGAACGTTCTGCCGTAAAATACGTCATTGTCCACCCAAGCTTTAATAGACTGAATATGAGAAGTCGTGTCCGCCGCAGTTTTCATACGTGTTTCGATATCCTTTGTCCTATGGGAAAACGTATTTAATTTGATCGCATATTGACAGAACATGGGAAAAAAAGACGCCTTAATCTTTAGGATATATCGGTCTTTCATTGACATGATGATGAATTTTATTCTGGTGTCTTTTTTCATCTCAAATATAATATCCCAGATAGTATCACCCTCATAACACCACTTAAACGCTTCATGCGGGATGGGGACGGGAGTAGGTCTCTTGTCAATGTCCAAAATAATCGTGGGCTCTTGGCTTATTATTTGCCCCGTAGTAGGGTGTCTTCGAATTATGGTGCATCTGTATAGGTAATCGAAGTGCTTAAATTGCTCAAATTCAATAAACTCACTGCCGTACACATAGGTTTCAAAGAACCGAACAAAATCAATATCTTGAAACGTTTCAAAGTCGGTTGAAAACTTTTCCCAATGCTCGAAGCCGGGGTTGGCTTGGGAGATATGCTCCTGCACAATTGGATGTTCATCGTTTATTGAAACTTTATTCTGTTTCTCGTTATTACTATTCTTCAATATAGCCTTTAGCTTATCAGTTATTAGATCTTTATTTGTCTCTGAAACGTCTATATTGCCTTTTTGGGGGTTTTCTTTCATATTAATCGCATTTTACCTTTAATTCGGAAATATATTATAGCGGACAATTTATTGGATAATGTATTGAGTAATTTGATGGATAATTTAATTGAAATGATAAATATGATAAAAAAAATTAAGATGTATTGGAGAGTTTTGAAGAAACTTCAGCCATGAGTGCCTTCAACTGGTCGGTAACGCCCTTTAGTTTGTCGTTGGAATCTATCAAAAACACAATGCCTTGATTGTTCGTTAAGATTCCCAGTTTCCGCGCAAAGCACTTTACATATTCGCTGGCTTCTATTATGATCGTTATAACACCGTTGATATAGAACCCAAATTTCGTATTAATGCTTTGAATTGTTTTTTCGATGGAACGAATATCCTTAAAAAAATCTTCGCGGATTTCAATCATCCTAGCACCACATTCCTCACAATTTCATCCGATTTGGGCTACCTTTCGTCAGCATTTTGATCGGATCTGCATTCTCGATATCGCTGAGAAATCGAATAAAGTTCGCCTTATTTGCAATGCTGTCATAATCTTGCATAATAACAAACATTTTTGCCTTCAAGTCTTCATCTTGAAGCTCATTAATGAACTTAATCGCTTCATCGGCAAGATCTCCCCGTTTAGATATCAGTGTATTTTCGATGTTGCCCTTGTCTATACTCACATCTGTCAATGCACACTTCTGATCGAATGTCTTTTTGTTAAAATCATCAGCACTATCGGTTGTGGTCTCATATTCGACGATTTTTCCGTAAGATTTCATGACCGTTGTGATAATTTTCATAACGGGTCCACGCAATTCCTTGATATAGGGTAAAATTTGGGTATAATCAGCTCCATTTTCATCATTCGAACCGCCATTTGCCGATAAAATGGTCTGTATGATCGCATTTCGGTTGAAATAGTATATCCCTTTGTCATTTATTGTAATGAGTTCAATTTTTGTGTCGAGATAGTCGGTGACCGTCCCAATTTTTATCAATAATTGCCCTAAAATGGTTATCACATTTTGTTGATACTCGTCTTTTACAAACCTTTGAACAAGAGATTCCAACTCTGATATACTATATTCCTTCTGAACATTACCATTTGAAAACGTCAGGCGGAACCCGCTAATATAATCGATGGAATAATACGGGTACATTTTGTCATATATGCGACTTAAGAGACCACCCAGTTGATTGGGATTTTTCATCGTGGTATCTTGAGACTTGGATTGTGTCTCTTCTGTGGTCTTTTGAGTGGTTATCCCCACATTACTTTCACGCTGAGCGCTTTTCTCTTGACAATGATTTCGAACTGCACGTTGTAAATTGTCAGTAGACGATTTATGAGCCGTCGAGAACTGATTTTCATACCGCTGTTCCTGCTCTTGAGATAAGCTGGTCATACGGTCAGCATCAATTTCCACTTCAATGACTTTTATCGGAAATTCTATATGACCGCTTAGATTTGTTTCAGTATCTTGCCTCTGATTTTGAGCCGTATATGCATCATATTGCTCTCGTTCTTCCATACTCATCTTTAAGACATCTTGTGAGGTTTTCTCAAAAGCATCCGTCGTGGACTTTGTACTTTTTTCGAGGATTGACTCGGTTTTTTCCTGCTCTTCCCTTGAGGTCAGGTTATTTGACAGACGTATGCTACGAATCTCCCCAGGTGTCAGCCATAATGTCTGTTCCTTCCCTTTAAACGGTTCTCCTTTAAATGATTTGATGGTATGGAGCACGTCAATCAAGATTTTCGGTCGGTATTTCGAAGTTCGGTTGGTATTTGCACGCATATATCTCAATACAGACGACCTTACTTCTTCAATCTTGTCGCTGTTGCTGGTCGGATTGACATGATATCCAAATTGGTTGGTATAAATATTATAGTCAATTTGTGCACCTCTTGTCTTCGCATCTTTTATCAACGCTAATGACTCCGATATCGATGATATTGCCATATTTTGCACCTTCTCCAATACTTCGATTGGATTCGAGGTGCCATCAATGTCTATTGTGACATCTTTAGCCGTAATGACGAATATTTGTCTTGTATTTTTTACATTTTTAACTGATTCGCCCTTTTTCGACTGGGATGACGTGACTGCTGTTTTACATGTATCGGAAATACCCTCAGTGATCCCTTTTTTTGCCAAAAACACTTTTTTGAGGTCGATGGCTTTTGATTTATGGATCGTTATAAACTCATCGGAATTCAAAAATGTTTTTGCCTTGAGGATAATCGTCCCAATAAGCGACCTGGCGTATCGTAACTTATGCTCTTCATATCCCAGCGCCAAAGCGGGATCATGGGCATTATATTCAAAGATAAGTTCTTCGAGAAGATTTTTCAATTCTAAAAATTGATATAACCCGTATTCGTCAAACAAGCCGTCAAATTCAATATGGGCATGCACGAGAATGGCTATAATTCTATAATGAATGTCGTTAATTTCATTGCGAATTTTGGTGATCTCTTCCATGACTTTTTGAATGCGTTCTTTATCTTCTATGTCTGATGTTGCAATCGAGTCTTTCAGCCCTTTAAATTGAGCAAATGCTATTTGTGTCCGTTGTTTCATATCTGCCAACATTTCAACGAATTCAGAAGGGTCTAAGTTGGCAAA
>WJKO01000604.1 GCA_014729055.1 Promethearchaeota archaeon
ATTGCTTATATATGCGGTTTCTAAATTCTTTATTTTTCATGTATTGCTTTAATTCCAAACGAGCAGAACATTACTTTCGTCTGCATTTTAATATATTAAAAAGTGGTAAAGATTTGATTGATTCTCTCCATTGTCTGCAGTATTATAAAGTATTCAAGCAGATGGTCGTTACATTTTCACCCGATAAATTATTAGATATTTTTTTCTGCTCAAAAAATGCTGATCATTTTGTACGTCTTATATTAGCAACACGAATGTTTATTATACAAAGAAAGTCAACTCAAAAATCCGAAATTGATTTTACAAGTTCTTTGTATACCACATTTAAAATAAAAATAGAAACGATAAGAGAGCATATTTTATCGAAGTTAAAAAAAGAATATCAGTTTTTATCGCATTCATATAAATCACTTCTTATTTGTGGTGATGAGAAGGAAATACGAATGAAGTTATTGAAAAAGAAGAGGATAAGAGATCTCTATCAAAAATGGGCTCGTCTAACTGAAAATGAACGTAAATTTCTTAATGATTTTACTTCTAATCAAATAATCAGAAATGTTGCTCAAAGAATGGAATCAAAATATAATTTTGTTTTTATAGAAATTCTTTTTTATATATATCGAGAAAAGCAGGACTTAGAAATCAAATTGGTCCAACTTGAAAGTTTGGCCAGTTTAAGTAAAGATTTCAAAATGAAAAGGGAAAATAACAAAATTAGATTACCTATGTTCGTTTTAAGTAAAAAAAAACATTTTGGGATTAACGAAGGATTTAGAATTCGAGGTATTTCAAATCGATTTATTGTATTTTGTAATTTATATGAAAAAATGGGCTATAAAGTTGTTGAGAATGGTAGTTATATATTGGAAGCTCGTAATTATAACATTAAATATGATTACACCAGCCATTTTAATAAGTTATTTTTGGGTATAGTTGATAATATTCATGATATGGCGTCTTATGGTAATTTAGACTGGCGAAATATGGAAATTTTTGCGGAGGACTTTTTTGCATTATAGACACATGATCGGTGGTTATATAGTTTCTATTTTAGTTTAGAAGTGTGAATTTTAAGAGTAAAGATAACGTTAGCTTCAGCCGAGAATTCCAATACATTTTCATCAATTTTTAGAATTTCTGCTTTTATTGGGAACTTTGGATCTACCTCTTCCTCATTGAGGTTTACGATCTTAGCCGATATTATTTTTTTTGCAAGGATTATTTTTCCCTTTTTTTCTTTATCCGCAAGATTAACCAATCTAATGATTAGAGCATTATTATTCTCCGCTTGTTTGAATATTGTCTGTGAAAAAGTCTCAGCTACAAGTTCACATGCTGAAAACTCACTATCCAGAAGATTTCCCTCTTTTAGTTGGTCCATATCTATGAGTCCAAATTTACGAATGATTATTACATCTGACATTCTCATATTATGATGCGCAAGGGAAATCGGATTGATTACTTCAGGAGGACATATAAATTCCTCTGTTATATCAAATACTTTTGCCTCTAACCAATTTCCCTTATGGGTTGTTATTCCCAGACTGAAATTATTCTCTCCTATGCATTGTGCCGTAGGTGTTTTTAATGGTGGTCCTGCTTGATTATGTGGTCGTGTTGCAGTATCATCTCTACTCAACCAACCAATTGAACGTACTAAAGTTATTGCTAAATTAACTGGTTTATCATTTTCACCATATTCTTCATTTTCGTTTGCATTGTTTATCGCAATATTTTGAATTAAATTTGTTGACCCTTTGAATGCTTCATATTCAGGTAGTCCAAAATTCATTACGGTGAAACCAACAGCGTCATCACTTACTGATGTGAATTCATTTTGGTGATGAGTTGGTACGGGCGGTTGCACCCATTCTTTTACTTTATCCTTCGATAGTTCCTCAACATTTCTCTTATTGATGAAATAATGTCCATCTACATCAATGGTGTCTGTCGCAATATGGCTTGAAAACAATACTCTGAGTCTATGGTCTTTCGATTGATTATCATTCCAAATATCAATAAATATCTTTCTCTCTTTCGAGTTTAGGGAAATGGCAACTTCTGTCGAGTTTTCGATCAATATTTCAGATCTCTGTGATCTGTCTCCAGTGAGTCCTTTCGGTAAGAGCATATTATATTTGATATGAATGCTCGCACAATTTCCATTGTTAATAATCGATATTTCATCGATAAAATTATGGGTTAATGTGGAGATAACAGAATCTTGTTGTTTCAATTCGGGATTTGGACCGCTGAAATCATAGGTATCTCCCCAATCACCTCTATCCTCCAGAATACCTTGATTTTTGAACCATATATCTAGTTTTTTATCGTAAATATCAAATGTTCCATTAGTATTGATAACAACTCTATAATGGACGTTTTCAATATATCCTTTATTTATATTGATTGAATCCTCTTCATCATCTTCACAATATCCATCTAAAACGCCATCTGGCAACATTTCCGGTTCAATGTCCATTTGTCCACCTGGAATCACATAATATGTTTTTATTCCCAAGGCCGGTAGTTCTTCGACTATGAAATTCAGCGAATACACATCAACTGTCTGTTCGATAAATCTGTCGGGTATTGAATCGGGGACTAGAAAATGATATATTTTCTTTCCGGTTTCGTCTGTTATACAGAAGTCTTCGGGCGAGAACATTCTACGACTATCCTCGTTTATTAATAAATATAATTTGACTAATGCTGCGGCTCGTTTGGTTGGCAGGGGGTTATAGATGAATATAGGAAATCGTTCCCCTTGTCTCATGTCGAATTTAATTAGTTTTTCCATGTGAATTGCGGTATTTTTAAAACATTCATATGCCAACTGCTGCGACCATTTGAATCGGGTTTTCATATCCTCATCGTGTACTTGATCAACTGAGGACCCACAAATACTATCATGTGGATGATTTTTTAAAAGCCACTTCCAGGCATCCCAAATGTACGTTTTTGGATAAATGAAAGGTGTATCGGATTTTTCTTTAGGTGTAAGCATCCAATTAATCGTTGCAAATGGTTCAGTATATCTTTGTAACCGACATTCACATAATTTATTCCATTGCTTGATCCATAGCCTTGCACTAAAAACTCCTGAAAGCACTGGTTGATAGCGCCCCCCATGTAGCTCTCCCATATATGAATTTAATGTTATATTATTTTTTTTGATGTCTTCTAAAACCAAGTTAACGTAATATTCAAAATCCCTTTGGAGTATACTGCCAATTTTATCTCTATACAATTCATTCCATTGTTTAATGACTTCTGGAATATGTGCTTTCGCAAAATGATGGTCTGTTCCGTTGTTTAAAATAATATTTTTTGTTTTAATGTATTGACTGAGAATCTTAATTTTTTTTTTAAGATATTTATGATCTGATTCATAAATTCCGGTGTTTATGTTCTTATATCCTTCAATATTGCATGCGCTACCATATCCGAGGACTAAATGTATTCCTAAAACCTTCGCCGCATTACCGGGCGATTTCCACATAAATTCCATATTCAAGTTATTTTCTAGAAACTCATTGCCAAATCCACGGCTAAATAGAACTGATGGAATATTGAAACCATAAAGAATTTGGGGTAATTGTGCTATGTGTCCAAATGGGTCGGGTATATATCCAGCTTTCATGACTCTGCCTAATGATTTTGCAATCTTATGGCCTAACATCAGATTTCTAACTAAACTCTCATCCGATACGAGAAATTCATCAGGAAGGCAATACCAAGGACCTATACTCAATCTACCCTCCTTTACAAAATCAATTATTCGCGATCTCTGATTTGGGCGGACCTCCAAATAATCTTCAATTGGTATCGTCTGTCCGTCAAATGTAAAGTTAGTGTAATTGGGATCAGAATCTATAATATTCAGTAATTCATCCAACATTAACACCAAATTTGCCCGATATTCTTGAAATGTTAGATACCATTCCCGGTCCCAGTGCGTCTCGGGTGTAACGATTATCCTATATTTGGGATTATTTTTAAATTCGATGTCGATATTATGTGTTTTTCTTCCGCTCATATATGAAATCTTTTTTTGAATCATAAATATATAACGATTTAGTGGATTTAGTGGATTTAGTGGATTCTTGTGGATTTAGTTAAATATAAAAAATATAAACAAGATGTTTATCTAAATAAACAAAAAAAAGTCTAATTAACTTTCTATATACTTACAATAGTTAACAGACAACTAAACTAAAATATATATCAAGAGGATGAACTATGCCATTTTGTAGAGAATGCGGTAAACAGATTTCAGGTCAAACCGGCAGCCTATGCGCAGTATGTGAATCTCGACTGGCTCGCTCTCAAGCAGAGGTTAATGCCACAAAACAGTCCCAAAAGTCAAAAAACAAAAAACGAGGTAAGTGGTATAATTTAGCTAAGAGTTACCGATATCCTGTCACATTTGTATTTATAGTCTTGATTCTGATCAACCATTTTTGGCTTGTGGACATTTTAGGATTATTTAACGTGTCTATACCGCAGAATATTGATTTATTTCTATTCAACTTACCAACCGATATCCTTCGAGGTATCATTTTAATCATTATAGGTTTGATTGCCCTCGATCATGATGGTCCTAACTTGCTGTTGACGATTGCGTTATTAATTGTTTTATTACCTCTCATATTAGGCATCGCAGCAGCATTATGGTTTGCAAT
The DNA here is from genome assembly GCA_014729055.1 of Promethearchaeota archaeon. Lineage (GTDB taxonomy): Archaea > Asgardarchaeota > Lokiarchaeia > Sigyniarchaeales > Promethearchaeaceae > WJKO01. The sequence continues at coordinate 4,686 of WJKO01000604.1, forward strand.
TCAACTTTGGACTTATGGCAACTAAGTGTTTGATTCCATTACGGCAAGTTTTTGAATTACGACTAAATTGATTATAAGTCTATCCCGGATATGCAACATCTATTGGCTTTCAGTTTTTTGAGCTCTTTTTTAATCCTTTCTGGGAGAGAGGACAATTTATTTCCGGGTAAATGTAGCGTTTCGAGTGATGTAAGGGATCCTATACTTTCAGGGAGAGAGGATAACTTATTAGCACCTGAATATAGCTCTTTGAGCGCTGTAAGATTGCCTATACTCTCAGGGAGAGAGGACAACTTATTTCCATCCAAATATAATTCTTTGAGCGCTGTGAGGGAACCTATACTGTTCGGGAGAGAGGATAACTTATTAGCGCCCAAGTTTAGTGTTTTAAGTGTTTTTAGGTTACCTATGTTGTCTGGCAGAGATAACAACTCATTAGCATATAAAACTAGTGTTTCGAGTGATTTGAGGGAACCTATACTGTCCGGAAGAGACGATAATTTATTATTATACAACCGTAGATCCTTGAGTAATGTAAGGTTGCCTATACTCTCCGGGAGAATGTTTAGTGTATTCTCTGAGATATCAAGTGTCTCTAATGATGTGAGGGAACCTAGACTGTCGGGAAGAGATGACAACTCAAGATAACTCAAATCTAGTGTTTTGAGTGTTTTTAGGTTACCTATATTGTCCGGGAGAGATGACAGTTTATTTAATCTCAAATCTAGTTTTTCAAGCGCTGTGAGGGAACCTATACTGTCAGGGAGAGAGGATAACTTATTATCATTCAAATGCAGTTCTATGAGTGATGTAAGGGAACCTAGACTGTCCGGGAGACAAGACAACTTATTCTTTCTCAAATTTAGGTATGTGAGTGATTTTAGAGAGCTTATACTTTCCGGGAAAAATGTCAATTGATTATAATTTAGAGTCAAGTACGTAAGTGATGTGAGGGAGCCTATACTCTCTGGGAGAGAGGACAACTTATTATCATTCAACCAAAGTGATTTAAGTGATGTGAGGGAGTCTATACTCTCTGGGAGAGACGACAAATAATTATTATATAAATATAGTGTTTCGAGCGCCTTGAGGGAACCTATACTGTCAGGGAGAGAGGATAACTTATTATCATTCAAATGCAGTTCTATGAGTGATGTAAGGGA
>WJKO01000605.1 GCA_014729055.1 Promethearchaeota archaeon
AATGTACTCAGTAATGTATCTGGAAAATTTTCCTTTAAGATTTCAGATCGTAATAGAACACCCGATCTTACAACAAATCCTTCTCTATTCTTGGAAATATGTGTCCATCTGTTTGAGAAAAGGTCTGACACAAAGAAATAAGCCATAAAGCCAGCCATTATATTGAGAAATAATAATGCAGATATCTTGAAACAATCTTCAAATGAATTCCCCAAGTCCCAATTTATCAAATAAATAATATATGAAATTAAGAAAGCAAATATCGCCGATAGTAAAATTCTTTTGACATAATTCATGGTTGATGAGCCCTCTTAATCATTTTTTGTTTTTTTATCTGAAGAAAAAAATAAATGCATCATTCTTTCAATTGCGGTTGAATAGAAATCACCGATAATTTCTGACACTTTCTTATCGAATTCGCTATTTTCTGGTATTTCTTCTACTACTTTTGGATCAGTGTTACTAGCATAATTATTTTTATAATATTCAACAATTTCGGCTAACAATAAACTCGCTTGAGTTACATCCATTCTGGGATCTCCAATGGCATAGATTAAATATTTGACAGGTGTTGGATAATTAGGAATATTTTGAATAAATTGCTTGAAAACAATGTTATATTTTTTAAATTTCATAGTTGATACTGTATCTTCCGTTGAACTCTCTATGAGATTAAAAAAGGCATCAAAAAATTGTCCCTTAGTTGCATCGGACATTTTATTAAGATTAAGAATCTTATAAAACGTTTTTTCATAAAAAACCATACCCGATTTAAGAAATCCTAGTTCAAATAAAACCATTTCTCATACCCCATCAAATCTGAAATATTAAGGAGTTCAATTAATGTGGATGTATATTGTTAAATGAATATATCAAATTCCCCGATGGCAATATATGATTGAGATAATTATAATTTTTTGCTATGAATTGTGAATTAATTTAAAGTAAAATTTAAAATACGCTCTATATTTTTTCAATCAATTCACAAACTAATTTGTTCTGTAAACTATTGTAAGAGTTGAAATAGTAATGACTGAAACTGGTATCGTGAAATGGTTTTCACCAAAAAAAGGATATGGATTCATAATCCGAGATGAATCACCGTCAGAAGATGAAAAAGAAATATTTGTCCACTATTCTTCGATTATTATGGATGGGTTTAAAACGTTATTGCCTGGCTTAAAAGTTGAGTTTGATGTCGAACCCGGTATAAAAGAGGGTAGTGTAGAAGCTAAAAATGTGAAAATAGTAGTATAAAATTTAGCTCCATTTAATCGGTAGTAAATCGATAATCTGGCATATTTTTTTTCGGCATATTTTTTTACGGATTAAGCAGTAACATTTCAAAGCTTTTATTTTCTTTTTTCATGATTATTTATATAACAATTAGGGGAATTACTAATTATGGCAATTAGCAAGAAACCAGAAATTGGTAAATTAAAAAATATTTTGGAAGAAAATTTCGAGATTACAGAAAGTCCAAATAGTGAAGACGAAGTTATTGTAGTCCGTGAACTTATTGCGGGCAAATCTTACACTGTTGAGGTCGGTATAGGTAAGTGCTGGAAATATCCTGGATACTGGGATGTTGTTGGCCATATTTATGAAGAACAAAGAGATAAGTTTATTGATGGAAATATTCGCGTAGAAAAGAGACTACCTAAATCTGTAAAAGTTATATGTGCGATCTCTGATCCAGGTCTATTTGAAAGAGTAGATAAAGCAGCCTTGGGCTTTTCTGATGATGAATGGGATGGAAAATTGGAAGCTTTTCTTAAAATAATTGAAGATTGGATAAAGAAAGACTAAATCCAATCTTCTGCAATTTTCAAGTCTATAATGGTGTCTTAACACGATATAAGTGCCCTTCATCTCGAAGATCTGCATTGAAAAATACATAAGATTGATTCTTATTGAAAAACGGATGTGGATGATACATTTGTCCATTTTTATCAGTATGCTGTAAGCAGAGATTTATGACCTTAGAATTATCCATCGCACCCAACCAGATTCCCGTATCCTTATTCATTGTATCAAAAACAATCCAATCTTGAAAAGAACCATCACAATGCCATGGGTTTGGTCCTTTATTCATAATGATTCGATCTTTATTAGTTGCGACTTCGACTCTTTTGATTTTATTCCTCCTGACTATGAAAGTCAAATATTTCCCATTCTTGCCCCAACATTCATGCGTAATGCATTCTGCTCTTCTGAAGAAATTCTTTTTCCTTTGTTTATATAAAGGTCTGGTCTTAATATCTCCAGAATTCTTAATACTAATATCGCTAAGCCATAATCTTTGCTCATATTCCTCAGTCTTACCAAATTGAGTATATTTAACTAATGCAGAAGTTATTTGGTTGGGATTACAAGGATTACATAAAAGATGACTCCACATCCAAGGATATGGTTTTTCGTTAAACTTAATAATTTCACCATTTTCAAGATTCTGCAATACCATATAGGTCGATATCTCGGTTCTTTTAGGTGCAGCAGGTATTTCCCAGTTTAAATTAACCTCATACATCAACCATTTATCGTCAGATGTTAGTGAAAATTGTCCCGCCCTATAATAAGGAGGTAAATCGAGATTGATGTTCTTAATGACCGAATAATCATCAGTACTCAAGATTGTAATCTCATTCTTGAAATGAGTGACTATAAATTCTTTATTCCAAGCTAATACCGCCATGTTGGAATATAAACTCTCAGGTAATATCCTTGTCACTTTAACATGAGGAGCATTCGGTTCAAATTCTGCTTTAAACAAAATAGCTTTTTTTCCAAGTATTACATTCGCAACTTTTTTTGTTTCCACCCATGATTCAAATATTAGAGTATTATTCTCAAGCCAAAAATCATGAGTGAAGTAAAATCCGTTCGATCTAAAGGGTATTCTTTCAACTTTAAAGTCAGAATTTATTTCTAGTTTGGTCTCTCTAATTAATTTCACTGCTTGAGTTTTCAAAAACTGAAAATCATCAGGATTGTCCAAATGGGTCATACTATCACTTTATTTGCCTCTATTTCCCCTTATTATGTTCTCCAGTATCGCGCACAATAAGTAAAACTTCATTTGTAGCATATGGAACCATATTTGCCTCAAATTTTTGTTGTTTATTGTTGATTGAGAAGACAAACGTAAATACTTGTGTTGCCCTGGTCTCTAAAGTGCGCTCAATGTAGTCGGCTGTGATTTGTGCCATCTTCTTCGATAGGACTTCATAGATGTTCTTATTCTCAAATTTAGTTTGTTTTAGTTTACTTCTTAACGAATTTGATGGTTTAAAATATATTATCTTTCCTTCTTTCGATATCCTTAGAATCATGTCTGGTATTGCGTTTACTAAAGCGCGGTTTAAAGCTTCACTCTTCTTCAATATTTTTTCTGATTTTATTCGCTCAGTTATATCTCGAAAGTTACATTGTACCAAATGCTGACCGCCAACTTGTACTTTATTTGCAATTAATTCAACAGGTATTGATCGCCCATCTAGAAAATTCATATTTAATACTGCAGGTAGCGCGTCTTCTGTTGAAATTTGCATCAAAAACAACATCCTAAACTTATCATATTCTTCTTGAGTTTGGATCTCCGTAGGATGAATACCTATTATATCCTCTAATGGTCTATCTAATATTTTTTCAACTTGTTTATTGGCATCAATGATGATCCCTGTTTTATAATCAAATAGAACAATTGCATCGCGTGCGCCCTCAAATAATGTTTGATATCTGTGTTCTGCACTTAGCAATGCCTTTACGGTTGATTTCATATTCGTCATTTTCTTAGAGATGTGCGTATAAATACTTTTTAAAGCGTTTTCAACATTTGGACCATCACTATAAAATGTACGAATCTTTGCAAGTTTAAGACGGATGAATTCATTAAATTTTGTAATAATTTCTATCGGAATCTTATCCTCGTAAAAGATCGCCAATAAAAGGGGATATTTTTGCTCTGGTGACTCGCTGTCTTCAACATAATCCGTAAAAATAGATGCGGACATATTTAACTTAGCAAAAGGGAGTGTAAAAAACGATTTCTTCAACCGTTCTTCCCCAAACACACTTTTTGAAACATTCAAAATGCGGATGGCCGTTTCTTCCAATTCTTCAAAAAGGTCATTTGGATAAACAGACAACATTTCTAATCCTACGGGTTCATTCCAAAGGGCTAAAAGGGCACCTATTCTCGCCCAAGGACTGATAGGCACTCTTTTACTGATCTGTTTAGAGAGCCAACTAAATGCTCTACCAATTTCGTCAGATGTTATATCTGCAGTCACAAAGTATTTAATATTTTCTTGGGGTAGCGTATTAATCTCAAGATATTTATTAATTTCCCTAAGATCCTCGTCATCTAGATCAGATTTATTGAAAATAATCAATAAGGGAAGATGTTCTACAACAGAAATATTTGCAATTTTATGTAAATTGATTTTTGCTTGTTTATATAGAGATTTATCCTTTGAATCTAATATAAATACCAATCCATCTTGATCTTTCAATTTATCTACCCAAAAGTCACCAAAACTCTCTTTACCAGATATATCGTATTTCATTATGGATAAATCATCAATTAAAAGGTCAGATAAATCATATTGATTACCTTGAATTTTCCTTTGGGCGATAATGTTTTTCAATTCTTCAATTATTGTTTGTTTTCCCGCCCCTGCTGGACCAAAAACAAACACTTTAGTCGTTCTCCGTTTATGTAATCTGGTTTCCTCGGGAATTGAATCATAAAACTCTTTTAAATGCTCTATCAATTCTGCATGTTTTTCTTCAGAATCATGAAATGCTTTATGTACATCGGGGATGTTCTTTAATTCTTGAACAAATTGATCTAATAAATTTTTTAAGAATTCTGTATCTAGATCCGTTTGCGGAAGAAGTATTGAAATCAATAACATCTCGTTTCGTCCACGGGCAAGATTACTGGGAATATCAAATATATAATTTGCACTACGCAAATCCCCAAAGATATGAATAAAAAAACCATGGTCATATAGATCCATGAGTAAAGGAATTTGGTCGGTTTCTTCATGCGATGCATTCTTTGGCAGGGTATAGTATACTTTGGGACCCATACGTTCATCAAAATGGCTTAAAACAACATATTTCAAATTAAATCATTTTTCCTATTTGTCATTATTTCATAATTCTCAATTATTCTATTTGAATATAATACTTCTAAACTCAAAATCTTATTGAATAATTTTCAGCATGTTGAAGTGAGCAGAAAAATTAAAATCTGATGAATTATTTGTTTTAGATTATGGAGTAATAAAGCACCAGAATGCATTTTAGGTGAGGATAATAATATGTCGGAACTAATATCAATTATAATTTCTGCTGTTCTATTTATCGCGATTATGATTATATTCACCAGAGAGGAAATGGATTATGTTTCTTGGGCGTTATTAGCAGCTTTTATTTCATGTGTCGTTGCTGCAAGGATTTTTGGTACAACATTATCTGAATTTATTGGTTTTATCGAATTTGAAGCTTTGATTTTCATTATCTGCATGCAGATAGTCGTTGCAATAACCGAAGATCATAAAATATTCCAATGGATTGTGTTAAAGGCGTTACATTTAACTAAAGGAGATCATAAAAAATTTTTCTTCTTAATATGCTTGATTGCGAGCTTTTCCTCGGCAATCGTCTCAGATATCACGGTAGGTATAATATTTGTTCCGTTAGTTATAAGAGCTTGTAAAATATTAAAAATAAATGCAGCACCCTATTTGTTCGGTCTAAGCTTTACGATTAATATCGGATCTATATGGACGCCGTTTTCTTCATCTGAGAATATATTGATCGGGGCAGCATTTGAGTTAGATTTTGCTTATTTTATGGCATGGTTTACGCCAATCGTCATTGGAATCTTAATTTTTACCACATCATTGTTGAATTATGTAATGTTAAGAAATCAAGATCCGCCACCTGAGAAACAAAAAAGAATTCTTATGGATATAATGGATCCTTCGATAGTTATTGTGGACAATAAAAAGTTTGTCTTGAATTTCCTCTATTTTGCTGGTATATTGGTGGGTTTTATTTTCATCCCCGATGCTTATATTGTAGCAATCATTGGTGCAATTGCTATGTGTTTGTTAAACAAGACAAAATTTGTAGATGTACTTAAAAAAATTGATTGGCAAGTTATTACGTTCTTTATAGCAATTTTTCTACTGATCGGAACCATGAAACTAAATGGAACATTCGATTATATCGGTGCAATTATTGAGCCGAGATTATCGGATAATGTGTTAGTTGCGTCAATAACGATCCTTCTTTTAATCAGTATTCTCT
>WJKO01000606.1 GCA_014729055.1 Promethearchaeota archaeon
CATCTTCAATTTTTTTATTAAACCTAACCGAAAGTGAAATAAAATACATAGTTGTCTGTTATAGATCACTTAACAATAATCCATTGTTGTTTATAATTATCTTCGGGGCCCATTAATATATCGCCATTTGGATATCGAACGGAAATTGTGCATCGATTGCCGTTTTGATCTATTTTAATTTCCATAAAATTTATGCTTTGTTCTCCATAATCGAAACCGAAATAATCATTTTCTTTAGCGCAATATGATTCTATTTCTGGTGCATGATAATAAATAGGAGTATCATCATAAGGTGAATATATGTCATGTGAGGCATTTACCAAGTATCTCTGATCGTTCCATGGTTTTTTTACAGTAGATAATGTCTGGCTTTCGTCCGAGGAATAATTATAGAAGTAATAATTCACTATTTGCGGATCTTGGTCAAGTAAATTCCAAGCGACATTTGAATTTGCACCGCCTGTTCCAAGACACCAATAATGAACGGGATTTCCCGTAAGAATAGATTCATCTTCGTCATTAAATATAAGACTATCATTTCCATAGACATATTCCCAATGGTCATATTGATGTTCATGACCGAACATTATGCCATCGATCTCGAATTCTGTTGCAATGGGTGTAATCCATGCAAGTAGATTTCTATATGGAGAGCGTCCTGCAGATGTGAGTACATGATAATGGAACATGATAAAGTTCCATTTTGCGCCTTGATTTTTTGAATTGATTATATCTTGTCTTAACCAAGATTCTCTGTGTGTTTTAGCTTCATCTGTGCTGCTAATGACATCAACCATAGAGATATGTACATTTAAATAATCAAACGAATAACAATGGTCAACAGTTGAATTGAAATTATAAGGGAAAGCATTTCTATAATTAAAACCTTCATCTCGATAATGATCATGATTTCCAATCACTGCCTGAAAGGGTCTATTTGCAGTATATTTGGGTAAAAAGTCCATAACCTTATGCCATTCACCCAAATTGAAACCGAAATCACTAATATCACCCAATGAACAAACAAAATTTGGTTGTATTTCCGCAATTCCCTCAGCGACCAGATGGCAACGATCCATAATATGTCCGGGATATGGTTGCATATCGCCGACTACCGCAAAAGAAAAGTCTTCTTGAATAGATGATGCCGTGTGAAACTCATGAAGTTGTCCAACTTCATAATTTGGAAATCTAACTTTAGGAATGACGTAGTTGTAGGTTGTATCGGGCGATAATCCGTTTATTTTCGCATGATGCAGATGGGATTTTTCATTAGCAATCGTTATTTTTTCTAAATTATTGCTATCAGAACCAAAATAAATTTCCGTTGTTTGTTTAGTATTTGTCAACCAAGATATAGTCATCGTTTCCGCAGGATCACCGTCGTAAGTAAGCCAGGGTCCATCATCCCAAAAATACTGTTCACTTAAGAAGTTTTGAGAATCCAGACTTATAGAAATGATGGGGAAACTCATTATTAAAACAAACAAAGCCAAAGTCAAAACGCCAGTTTTTACTCTATTCACAACTGGTTTTAGATCGGACATTCTGAATCGGAGACCGCTGAAAATAGAGTGTCCAAAAAGAAAGCTAATAGATAATGATGTTACAAGAAGATAAATATTCATCTCTGCTTGTTCAGACCATCGTGTATAAACCCAATCTACAAGAAATTTATCAATTAATATATATAATACCGCGACTAATGCTGTGATGCTTAAGAATGCGCGGAAAATTTGCAATTTATTGGTTAAATCCGAATCACAATCTTTCTTCTTTCTCATAATATAGATTTCTATAACTGCCTCTGTGAAAACTATTAATATACCCAAAGAAATCCCTCCAATCAAATATAATATGCCCTTAGGAATATAATAATCCCATTTAATGCATATAATAATGTAACTAAATAACAGAGCACCTATAAAACTAAAATACAGAAATTTTATAGTAGTTTCGGTCAGCTGTTGGCGTTTTAATTGTCTGTTTTCTCTTTTTTCCATAAATAATATACCTACAATGAGTTATCCCGTATTATATTTGATTTTTAAATTATATTCTAGATTGATTGAGAAATTGTATACTATAAATGTAGAAAATACAGATATAGATATTATGAATCTTAAGACGAGGAGTTCTCGAAATGCTTGGTTTCTTTGTTATCATATTTATTCAACATCAAATCAATATAGCCCGAAAGCAGTAGCTCAATTTGAATTAGATTTAAAGTATGCAGTCGAGAAATTGGACGTGGAATATGTTATTATTGAAGACTACTTCGACAAGCTTGTATGGGGGGAATATGCGAATGTTTGGTCTGAAGAGACACTTAAAGCATTTATTAAATTAATTCACGATTACGGTGCAAAATTTCTTCCATATACCAATGCAACAGAATTGTCAATAACGGGTCAACAATATCCGAAACATGGCAGAGATTGGGGTGCGAAAACGTCTTGGGGTAAGATATACGCGGGTTATGCTTCTATTTTTTATCCGAGTGTTTATATATTTCCTGAATACGAATGGTATGCAAAAATTATGTGTGCGAAATCTGGATGGAAAGATTTTTTGTTGGATCAAATTAGGCAACTGCACGAAAACTACGAGCTCGATGGGCTATATTTAGATCGTGTAGATTATCGTGTGCCATGTTATGATCATAACAAGGATCCTAAACATTTTGAAAAGGCATTGCCAGGATTGGTTAGAGAAATGCAAAAAATAAATAAATCGGTATCCCAGTCAAATATTCTTATCGTAAATGATTCATGTATGCAGCCAGACTATATTACGGAAGAAATCTTTGGTATTGCAGATGGAATTCTATCAGAATTATTACTCGCCGATATGAATCCTTACGGAATTGATCAAAAATTAGCGGTTCGTTTTGTAGATTTAGCATGGAAATTTAAATGGTTGGTTCGCACTATACTCACATATCTATTACCAGTATTATACCACTCAAAATTAATGACCAACAAACAGCGAATGCAAAATATTATCAAACGGATTCGTGATGCAAGTGGTGATAAGGATTTGTGGTTGTTTAGTCACCAAAAAGATAAGGAGAGCATCGAATTTTTGACGTCAAACATAGAATCAGAGAATACACATCTATGTTTTTGTAGTGGCGTAAAAAGACTGAGGGAATTGCATTAGCAAAATTCATCCTTTTTCAATAAAAGATATAAAAAAATTAAAATCTGATCTCACTCACAATGTATTAACATCAATATAAGGGGCATATATATGCAGTATAACATTTTTAAAATTATAATAGCGGGAGATGGAGGAACTGGGAAGACTACATTAATCCAACGATATGTCAACTCTGTATTCGTGCACAACACGTTGATGACCATCGGGGTTCAATTTTATCTTAAAGACAATGGACCGATTCATCTACAACTTTGGGATTTTGGTGGCCAAGAGAGATTTCGGTTTATGTTAGATTCGTATACTACGGGTGCCAGAAGTTTTGCTATTATTTTAGATGCTACTAGAATACGAACTTTAAATAAATTAGATGAATGGCTTGGAATCTTAAAAAAAAGAAATCCAAATCTCGTTGGGGTCTTAGGTATGAGCAAAATAGACCAAAAAGAATCTATTGAAATAACAGATGATTATGCAATTGAAATAGCAGAAAAATATAATATGCCCTTAGTAAAATTTTCCTCAAAAACAGGAGAGGGTGTAGAATCCCTTTTCAATATAATTATGAATCAATGCATCTATCAACTAAACTTAGATATTGATTATTATCCGATGTGGAATCTTTTATATAGAGATAGCATCCTCAGAACAATCTCAAATGAGATCGAAAGTCGTGAAACTAAGGTTAAAATTAAAGAAAAATCTACGGCATTAGAGGCATCTTTGATAGAAGATAAAGAAGAGGAAGGGGAGGAATTCATAGAAGTTCCAGAAGAAGAGATCAAACAGACTCGAGAACTTAATGAAGAGAATATCCTACAATTATTGTGGGAAATCCATCATATTCAATACAATGACCTTATAAAAGATTCATTTCCCATAGATTTAGACCGAGAACAATTTAGTTTAGAATATCATTCTGAAATTGTCGAGTCTAAATTATCTGATATTTTGGAGTCTGAATACCTTAGTATCGATGTCGAATTGATTTCGGATCTATTGCAAAATCTATTAAATAAAATAAATCATACAATTAATCAACACATAATCCAAATGCCTAATTTAGATAAAATTATAAAAAGATATAAACAGAATTTAGACTCTTCATTACCAGATTTTTCAATTATTGCCTATTATTTCCTACTTTCTGAACAATTATTCTTTCTTAGCCTTAATACATTTGAAGCCAATTTACATCTAAATTTAAAACAACTTCAAAAAATAGTTCAATCGCTCGAGACGTTTGACAATCCTTTTGCGACTAATCTCTTAGGCAATTTATATTTCCTAATAGGAATGGTCTTATTAGAGAATAACCCAAAAAATTCAGGTATTGCATTTTTTCATGCAATGAAATTTTTTCATAAAATCAAGAATCTTTTGGCCAGTAAATGCTTTTATTTATCAATGTCATTGCTTTCTGTGAATGATCATGACTATATTCAATCACTTATCTATTCCCATGAAGATCTTTTATCAGAGTTATGTAACGCAAAAAACGATTATAGAATTGGTAATATTGAGGAAGAAATGAATGAAATTGTTAACTTTTCGGATATTGAAAGAGCAACAAAGAAACCCATTAATTATATTATGTTAGCGCTTAAAATGCTTGATGCAGTTGATTATAGTAATCGGGATCCCGCGATTTTAGATTCTTTGTATACATTTATTGAATTGGGGACAGACGATGATTATTTAGAGCATATATTAATTGAGCGGACATCGAATGCATTAAGTGAAATCGAGGAAACAATGGATGTAGCAATAATAAATCCCACAATAAAACCGGAGTTCCCAGAGCTTAATGACCCTTTACAAGTGGAAACACGATTGCTGAATATCATGAATAAAAGAACAGAATGTAGCTTAAGGTTGATTGCACCAGGCACAGAATATCCTGAATCTATCGTAAAGCTAAAAGTCAAACCTAAGAAATTCAAAAAGATCACCTTTAATGTTGGAAGATCAAGCACCTTTGGGGATCTTATTTATTCACTCCAATTATTGGACGAAGATGGTTTTCTATTGTATCATAGAGATCTAAAGCATTACATCGTTGATCCCTCAGAAAATCTCCGGTTTACTAAATTAGAATATAATTCTAATGAGGTAAAAGAAAACATACCTGTCACTATTACAATAACGGTCAAAAATACAAGTAAAACGAAAGAATCTTGTGTTTTGAATATTTCAAGTAACTTATTTGATTTGAGTATTAATGAAATTGATTTGAATATTGGGCCAGACCAAGAAGTTGAAAAGATCATCGAATTGGGATATCCTTGTAATATTGGTGAAGGAAATGTCTACTTAAAATTATTCCGCGATGAAGATAACAGACTTTGTGACTCTAAATCGGTACCGTTTTATGTTAAAAAGAGTCATTGGCGAACTGTTAAGAATATAGCCATAGGTGTTTTGAAGGGAGCAACAAGCTTCATCTAAAATGATAAATAATGAGGAGACTTTGATAAATTAAAAAAAGAAAGTGATTTTGTGGAAATATATTTTAGTGGACATGCAGGGATTCTATTAAGAGAAAAAGACATCACTATTGCAATTGACCCATTCTTAGAGGGTACATTCTACTGGCACGGAGTTCTTGAGAAATATTTAGGAAATTCCCCATGGATAGGTAACGGAAAAGCAGATTTCATTGAAAAATTCAGCTCAAAGATAAATGCAATTGCAATTACTCACGCTCACGGAGACCATTTCGACTATGATTCTGTTGTGCAAATAATGGGTAAGAATCAAGAAATTGAGTTAATTGCTCCACATCCCGTTATTAATTTTGTTAAGGCTGCCGATGCAATAGAC
>WJKO01000607.1 GCA_014729055.1 Promethearchaeota archaeon
ATAGACTATAGAACATTAAGAGAAACTTGAATTTAAACGAAAAGAGGATTTTAAATGAAAATTGCAGTTGCTGGAAAAGGAGGTGCGGGTAAAACTTTAATTGCAGGTACTCTTGCCAGGTTTTTTGCTAAAGATTTTGAAGTACTTGCAATTGATAACGATCCATCTATGAATCTTATTTATTCTTTGGGTATGAATCCAAATTTACGGAACGAAATAACCCCAATCTCCCAAATGAATAAATTAATTGAAGAAAGGACTTCTATTGATGGTTCAGATTCGGGAATTTACAACGCAAATCCCAGTGTTTCAGATATACCGGATAAATATAAAATACACGGTCCAGATAATTTAGAACTGTTGGTTCTGGGCACCATTGACGAACCGAATACAGGTTGTTTTTGTGCTCCAAATGCATTAATACGATCTTTATTAGCAGATCTTATTTTAAAGAGGAATGAGGTTGTAATTATAGACTTTGAGGCAGGATTAGAACATTTAGGACGGGGAACTGCAAAAGGAATCGATACTATGCTAATAATAACTCAAGCATATAGAAAAAGCCTTGATATATCTGAGAAAATCATTAAACTGGCAGAGAAAATGAGCATAAAAAAAGTATTTCTCGTAGGAAACAATATCGAAAACGATTTTTCCAAGAAAGTGATCCAAGAATGGGCAAATGAGCAAGATGTAGATGTAATTGGTTATATTCCTAGAGATCCTAAACTAGTTAGATGCGAAATTGAAAGTAAGACGCCATTTGATGCAATTCCAAATTCAGAAGCAATACAAGCAATAAAAAGAATCTATATGAAATTAAAAGAATTCTATGTAAACTATAGTTAATTCCTAAATTCCGAAAAGAAACTATCTAAATTCTACGAAAATTTTAATTTCTCTCATCTATAAATATAATATTATAGATAGAATCTCTAAACATTAAGAAGATTAATTGGTTAATCATGCCCCCTCAAAAGAAAGCTAATAGAAAAAAAAAAGGCGATAACTTGTTAGATTGGGTCAAGAAGTCAGTTGCATTATTAGTTCATAAATCATTATCAGAAACTATTATTCTATCTTCTTATAAACTTGATACTGTGTTAAAGGAACACTACGGGGTTAATTTAAAAGTGGATCGGATTGGTAGAGCTCTCTCCAAATATGCAAAAAAAAGAAATCTTAAGAGACTAAGTACGAGAATTCCAAAGTATAAATTAACTAAAACAGAATATCTCAATGAAGAAAAGAAAGACTCAAGAGAAAAAGATTACACAAATTCTATGTCCTAAAAGGTCTTGTATAGAATGGCAGAAAAAATGTATTTAAACATGGTTGAGGATGGATTAAATTATTATAAGCGCAGTTTTGAAGCGAAAACACCGAAAATTAAGATAAAACACGCAAAAAAGTCACTAAAAAAACTAACAAGAGCTGTTATATCAGGTAAAAAACTCAAATTAAAGGATAAAATTCCATTTCTATACGAAACCATTACGCAATTGAATATTTTAATAGCTACAAGTTATGGACAGTTAGGTGAGTTAGAGGATTTAGTGAAATATCTTAAAGATGGATTGATATCCAATAATAATAGTCCAACTAACAAAAAGAAATATCAGAGAGACGCTTTTATGTTGGTTGAATTAGCCAAGATTGCAAATCAAATAAATCAAATAGAGACGGCATTGGAATATGCCAATAAAGCGTTAAAGATTACTAAAAAGCTTGATACCGAAGACCATATAGATATTTTACTTGACTTGAATCCTATCTTTATACAAGCGTTGGAAGTGAATGATGTTCACTCTAATTTTAAATCGTTGGTAAAACTCGCAAAAAAAACGAAGAGAAAGGAAGTAAAGGGCGAAATTTATTTCAGATATGCTCGATACTTGTTTGAAGTAAAAAAAAAATATTCAAAATGCAAATCATTTCTTAAGAAGGCAAGAAAGATATTTTCATCAACAAATCATCTGAATACGGTTAAATTGATAGACGATTTCCTAAAAATAAAGTTTGATAAAGACGGAAACCCACGGGAATCTAAGAAAGAATAACATAAAAATAACCATATAAACTTATTATTTATTAACACAAATACTTATTCATGGGTAATTCCAAACAAACTAAGGATAAAACAAAAAACGGTAAAGTAGCTAAAATCATTGCCGAAAAAAATAAGCAAATTGATAACCGAGAGAAGAATCAAGAGAAACAGAAAAAGGAAAAAGGGAAATTTATAAGGAGAATTCATCAATCTTTCCTCACGTTGAAAGAACTTTTTTTGGGAAAAGCAAAAAGGCAAAAACAAGGAACTAAAATTTTCTTTGGGAAAGATTTTATAGGAATTATGGCAATATTTTTGATTTATTCATTAATTTTAATGTCCAATGTGCAAGGTTCAACGACAGATATAGCTGTCTTAAATACTATCTTCAATTTCATGGTGCTAGGTAACCCTTACATCATGGGTGTCGGTCTCGTCTCGACCTTTATTATGTTAATACTATTGTTTTCCAATACCAAGATTAAAGAGTTCTTATTTTCAGAGAAATATGGTTGGGTAAAAAGAATTATCCTATATATTGGATTAATAATAGGCAATTTCTATCTCTGGGAAGGATTAATTGATAAAGGTTGGAATGTTCTACCATTCCTGTTCGTACTAGCGATGTTCTGGCTGCTATTCCAAGGTACGCGGTTATATTTTGCATCTCGATCTTATTCTACTAA
>WJKO01000608.1 GCA_014729055.1 Promethearchaeota archaeon
ATTTTACGCATTACATCCTCTATTAATTCTTTTCTTTTAGGATTGTCTTTTTCAATCATACTAATTTTCCTCTTATAGAATTTTGGATCATTTTTTTATATATGATCAAAATATAATTATTTGATCTCAAATATAAATCCTTGTATAATATATAACTTATTGCGAGATAATATATCGATCACAAAAACATATAACTCATTTATCGCTTTTATTTTGAATGAATTCAGGTATGAAAAGAATATATCTTTCAAATCCATCACTAAGACATAAGAACTACAATAGATGACACATTGGAAGAGAGTGAAAATGAATCAAAAAGATAAATTCGCAAATACTGATTATACGAAATTGAATTTATTTGAATTACAGAATTTAGTAGACGAATGGGTTAAAGGGAACGGTGGATATTGGGCCCCCTTAGCAATGCTCGCTAGTGCAACAGAAGAATTGGGTGAGGTTGCGAGAGAGATAAACAATCTCGAGCAGATTAAAAAGAAAAAGAAGGGAGAAAAGAAGAAAGATCTCGGAATAGAGCTCGCTGATATGATTTTTAGCGTAATCTGCTTGGCGAATCATTATCAGATTAATCTAAGTGAGGCATTTGATATAACAATGAAAAAATACACAAATCGAGATTGGGAACGTTTTCTTGATGATGAAGAAGAATTTTAATATTAGCATAAAGAGTTAATTAAAGGATAGACAAATTGTAATTTATGAGTGAATTTTTATGACAGAAAAATATATTATTTCTTATGATCATGGTACGAGTGGCATGAAAACCGCCATTGTATCGGAGAAAGGAGAAGTTAAAGGCTTTAGTGTGGAGGAATATAAATTATATCATCCTGAAAAGGGTGCAGCAGAACAAGACCCTAAGGATTGGTGGGATGCTTTATGTAAAACCACAAAAGAACTGCTGGATCAAAATTTAGTTCCGAAAGAAAAAATCGTCGCTTGTGTATCTTCCAATCAAATGGACGGAACGATTCCAATAAATAAGAATGGGGAAGTATTACACAATTGCTTGACTTGGATGGATACCAGAGGAGCACCTATGGTAAAAAAGTTATGTGGGGGATTAATCGAAATTTCTGGTTACGGGGTCACGAATCTATTAAAATGGATTCCGCGAACGTGTGGGGCTCCTGGGTTAAGTGGAAAGGACATTATAGGTCATATTCTTTGGTTTAAAGAAAAACATCCCGATATTTACGAGAAAACATGGAAATTCTTAGATTGTAAAGATTATTTGAATTATAAATTAACCAATAAAGTAGTTACGTCCTATGATTGTGCTATTCTAACATGGCTTATGAATACTCAAGATCCTCAGAACATACACTATGATCCAGGATTATTAGAGAAATCCAAAATTGATGGTGTAAAATTACCCGATTTACAACCATCATCCCACGTCATTGGAGACTTAACGTCAGAAGCTGCGAAAGAACTTAATCTAAACACAGACATTAAAGTTGTCTTAGGTGCAGGGGATATGGGGACTGCAGCTATTGGATCTGGGGCAGTCTTGGATAATCAAGCCCATATATGTATTGGATCATCAAGTTGGATAATTGCACATACTCCATTACGAAACGTTGATATATTTAATATGGTGACTTGTTTGCCCTCTGCAATTGAAGGAAAATATGTTGGGTTAGGTGAACAAGAAGCTGCAGGAATCAATCTAACTTGGTTAAGAGATAATGTTCTTTACCATAAGGACGAACTTTTGCAAGATGAAGAAGTTCCCGATGTGTATAAAATTTTTGACAAGATGGTAGCAAACGTTGAACCGGGCGCTAATAATTTAATTTTTACACCTTGGATGTATGGAGAGCGATCTCCCATAGAGGACCACACAATTCGTGGTGGATTATACAATGTTTCACTTGATACAAATAGAGAACATATAATTCGTGCGATTTTTGAAGGTGTTGCATTCAATTCCAAGTGGTTATTGAAATATATTGAGAAATTAGTGGAAGTTAAAAAATTAGATCCAATAACGTTAGTCGGCGGAGGGGCAATTAGTGATGTCTGGTGTCAAATTTATGCAGATATACTCGATAGAACAATAATGCAAGTTAACAACCCAAAACATTCAAATTCAATTGGAGCAGCATTCATAGCTTCAGTAGCATTGGGTTATATCAAATGGGAAGATATCCCAAATCTAATAAAAATTAACAAGGTTTTCAAACCGCGCCAAGAGTACAGAGACACGTATGACAAGCTTTTTGAGCAATTTAAGAACATCTATAAGAACAATCATAAGATGTATCGTAAGCTCAATAAATTTGAAGGAGAACATTGAAATATATCTATCGATACGTAGAGCAATAAAAATAATCGACTGGAGAATATAATGAACTCATTACAGAAATACACAACTATCGGAGATGTCAAAAAGGCTAAAAGAATTGAGACGGGAATTGAATTAAGACTTGAAAAAGGTCTTGCGAGTATCCATGTATTCGCTGAAAATCTGATTCGGATAAGAATTACTTTCACAGACAATCTCAATGAAGATTTTTCCTATGCCGTTATAAAACCTCTTGATAAGTGGAGTAAAATTCCCTTTAATATCGACGAAAATGAAACGGAGATAATTCTAAAAACAGAATCTCTTATAATGACAATTTCCAAAAAACCATTTAAACTTATTGTGGTTGAGCGAAAAAATCCAAAGAATTCCTTATTTAAAGATTATGTGAAAGGGCACAACAGTTTTGGCGCCTGCATTCATCGAAAAAATAATGTTCGCAGCTATAAAATCATCGATCCCGACACTCATTTCTATGGATTTGGAGAGAAGACGGGTCCTTTGGATAAAATGGGGCAGAAAATGGTTATGAATGCCGTTGATATGCCCTATTCTGGTGATAAAGACCCGTTATACCAGAGCCATCCATTTTTTATTTCTATTAGAAATGATACTGCTCATGCAATCTTTTTCGACAATATTTCAAAAACAACATTTGATATGGGCAATTCAAATGAGAACTATTACTATTTTGACGCCAAAGAAGGAGAACTAAATTATTATCTGATATATGGCCCAGATATAGATAATATTCTGAGAACATATACAGAACTTACGGGCCGAATGGAATTACCTCCAAAATGGGCTATTGGCTATCATCAATGCAGATATTCATATAAGAATGAAAAAGAAGTGCGAGAGATATGTAAAAAGTTTAGAGAGAATAATGTTGGTTGTGATGGTATTTGGTTCGATATACACTATATGGATGGATATCGATGTTTTACATTCAATAAAAAGCGATTTCCGGATCCAAAAGGATTGTTGGGAGAACTAAAGCAAGATGGATTTCATCCCATTGTTATCGTTGATCCTGGTATTAAAGTAGATAAAGATTATAAAATCTATCAGGAGCTCATCGAGAATGAATATTTTACGAAAAATAAAGAAGGAAAACCCTCAAAAGGTTGGGTCTGGCCTGGACTTACTAACTTTCCAGACTTCACTCTTGAAAAAGTAAGAAAATGGTGGGCGGATAAACATAAATTCTATTTTGACTTGGGTGTTGAGGGTATTTGGATTGATATGAACGAACCCGCCTTATCTATCAATCCGCTCTTGTCATTGCCTTTACGAATTCATGATATGTATTTAGACAATCAAGGGCAAAATACACCGATCCAAAAC
>WJKO01000609.1 GCA_014729055.1 Promethearchaeota archaeon
ATATCTACTTTACTTAGTCCTTCATTCGGCGGTCTTTTTTGTCCGGGATTTCTTGCTTCTACTATACTTGCAATCCAATCTTCCGGCAGCTCACTATCATGCGGATTGTCTACGTTTTGGAGCGATTCGATTAATTTGCCGCCAGTATAAGTCCGCCATACTCGGTTGCTTTTTAATTTTAGGGGATTTTGATGTAAAGACCTCGAATTTTGTAGAGTCATATGTCTTATGAATTCATATGTTTTTTTTCGCTTTAAAAATACCAGTTTTAATATTTGTATAGAGACTGATCGGTAGGTATTGTTATGCAAATAAATTATGAAGAAATTAATAGAGAAAGTAAGGTAGATAAAAAATTAAGATATCAAAACAACCCAAACTTAATTCCATCTTTATCGGGTGAGATCACAGAAAATGCTCTAAGTTTACGCAAAATCGGTCTAATTTTTATGATCTTGGGAATAATGGAGTTACTTTTAATAATAGTGAGTTCGTTAGAAGACATGTATATTCTTACTTATGCATTACTCATTATAGATATTATTATGATAATTGTCTTTATGATCGAAATAGGAAATTTAATTGCTAATACAAGATCCGAGAAATTAAAAAAATTCCGAAATTTATTAATCATATCCTATATCTTCTTCTATTTTTTTGTCATTGTGTTTCAGATAGTAGCAATATTAGCTATAAATCTTCTTTTTAGCAATTATGTCTATTACGATTTTTATATATCTGAGGGATTAGTATTCGGTGGATTTTTTTTATGTATTGCAGCGTTTATTATACAATGTTTTATACGATATAAAGCATGGAGTAATTTGAGTGACTTTTTCACAATAAATCATAATATCATCGATACACCCAGTTATAATAAAATAATTCAAGGAATCTCAATAATCAAGAAAGGAAGTATCTTATCCGCGACTTTAATTTTATTACCCATCGGTGAGATTGTAGAAATTGTCGGTGTTTTAATGCTTGGTGCTGAATTACGACAGCTATTTGAGATAAATTTAGGGGATGAAAATTACATATTACGCCGAAACGCGAAGGGCACCTATAATAGTTCTTACAATTCATCCGCCAATCCAGAACATACTATACATTCATCTATGAAGAATTCACACACTCTGCAAAATAGCAACTCAAATACTTTCAACCATCCATCTGGCAACGGACTAAATAGAAGAACATTAAGGCATGCAATAGTCGGTTATTTGAAAGTTTACGGAAAATTGGAATATGATGCAATATCTGCATTGCTGGACATAGATGAAAAAAAAGCGAAGATTATGATTTTAGAATTGGTTGGAATCGGGAAAATCGCATGTTATGAAAAAGATGGCGTCTTATATCCGAGAAAATCTTAGACTAAATAAAACTTATGGATTTTGATTGAATAACTCTTAGTTATCTTGGCGTTTTTTTACGGGTTTGTTCATATATCAGCCGCTTTAAAATAAAAAAAAAACTATAATTTTTTTATATGTTATCTATTGTTACATAGATTACGAAACAAGCGCTATCCAAATCAATCCGATTATGAATCCCACGATTAATGCAACCAATAGAACGAGAACAAATATTATTATATATACTATAATTACAAAAATAATTGATTCTCCAAAGTCTTTATTATATACTTTTGATACCACTATCGCACCGATAAGGATATTTAAAATTAGGTTTAGCAATAGGTTTGGAAACACAAAAACAAGAACAAGGTCAATTATTACCCAAAATAAGTTTACAATAGCAGCTTTTCCGAAAGACTTATCCCATCCTTTTCTTCCCGCATACCATTTAATAATAAGAGTTCCGATAAGGAAGGCAATTATTTCGGTTACAATCTTTATGACATTCTCTTCTGTCAAGATATCCATCAACATGTATTATCACCAAAATTATAATTACTAAGGTTACTAATATCAACTATATCATCTTCGCTTAAAAAATGTGTTGTGTCCATTCAATCGCGATGAATGGTAGGTAAAATCATGGTGAATTTTTACTTTTGGTCCGAACTTCTAAAACTCAAATTTTTGGAAAAATCTCTTACAGATCTGGCAGAGTATGGTTTCGGAATTAATTTAGCGGTCAGACCAGACTTATTCAATAGGGTTGGAACCATTGTAAAGCAATGTAATGATTTAGATGTTGATCTGGTATTTTGGCCGTTGCTCAGTTATAATAACGGATATTGGGTTAATGCTTGGAATCTATCGTTACAAAAGCGCTGGATTCAGAAATTAATGGAGCAATATCCCTCTGTACACACTTATACGCTGGACTTAGAAGCTCCTCTTAATTTTAAGGGAATAAAAGGTAAAATTAAAACGAGAAAGCTTGCAGAGATCAAACATTGGCGGAAAGTCCGGCAAGAAATGAATGAATTGATAGACAATATGCATAACTCCGGCAAGAAAATTATCTCCACCAATTATCCTACGAATCCCTCGGGTCGAAGAGCGCAGGGCACACCGCGTCCGACCAACGCTGACTATTATTCTTATATGGTATATACAAGCTTATTCGGGATTTTCGGGAACGACATCTCAAAAGATAATATAGTGGCTTATACCGGTCAAAAAATATTAAATACTCATGGTCCGAAACAAGGTATTATCGATCTCGGACTAACAAGCGGAGGGGTTTTGCCGAAGTTTTTACCCGTGACGACGAAAGAACGGGTGGTTTCTGAAGTATCCATCTGTAAATATCTCGGATTCAAACGGATTCATATCTTTGCTCTTGACGAGATCCGAAAGGATATTCGATCTTGGATGGAGGAACTCAAGAATACAAGACCAAAAGCACCGCCGTTAGATGAGAATCCATCAAAATTGGGATTATTATTCAGAATCTTTAGAACCTTTCTGTTAAATGAATCGTTTGACATAATTGATTGAATAAATACTACGAAAACCAATAAAAATAATACGAAAATTATATAATAATAAGAATTATAATTCGAAAATCAAGTGGTGTAAAATGGGCGCTGGACGGATAGATTTAAAGAAAAATATATCGATAAAAAGTATGCTTTTATTTATTTTATGCACATCAATCCTACTATTAGTTTTTGCACCTTATGGCACATGTTATATTGTAGAACCAATTGCATCAAGTAATCCTGTCATGGAAGAATTCTATGTATCACCGATCGGAAGTGATGTAAATGATGGTGAGGATATTAATCATCCCTTTGGGAACATTTCTCGTGCTCAAGAAGCCGTCCGTGCATTAACTGGGGCTATGACAGGAGATATTATTGTATATTTATTGGGAGGGACGTATAAAATTAATGAAACCTTGAGATTTAATTCCAGCGACAGCGGAAAAAACGGTTATAGTGTAATATATAAAAATTATGATAGTGAGATACCTATAATTGATGGAGGAAAACAAGTAAAAAACTGGACACAATATAGTAGCGAAATCTGGTGTGCTGATACAAATATATCCGATTTTCGTCAGATCTACGTTAATGGGCGAATGGCGCAGAGGGCTAAGGGTAAAGCCGACTTTATTATCGATACGACGGGAGATGGTCATGAAGCGAGTGACATAAGAATGACAACTTGGCGAAATATCCAAGATGTTGAATTTGTATATCAAGATATTTGGACGTTACCTCGTGTAAGAGTGGATTGGGTTAGTGAAGAAATGATATACATGCAACAACCGGCTTATTTATATTCCCGAACGAAAAGCGATTCACAGAATAAAGAGCCTGTGTGGATAGAAAACGCATTTGAATTATTAGATGAACCCAATGAATGGTATTTTGATAAGGTAACACATAAATTGTACTACAAACCATTTTCAGATGAGAATATGAATACTGCGGAGGTTATCGTCCCTGATGTTGAAGTCTTATTAAATTGTTCGGGAAATTCAAGTGATAAAGTCAGCAATATCCAATTTCAAGGTTTAAAATTCAAACATGCAAATTGGCTACGCCCGAATCAATACGGAAAATGTTATGTCGCAGTTCAAGCCAATGTACTAAGATATCGCGAAGAAAACTATCAAACCGTTGAAATGAGTGATGCAAGCGTCTATTTTGAACATACAATCAATCTGACTATTAAAGAATGTAATTTTACTAAATTAGGGACTACTGCCTTGGATCTCAGGGAAGGGGTACAAGACTCGTCTGTAATCGGATGTAAAGTATATAATAATTCTGGAACCGGAATTCAGATAGGTGAAGTAGGAAACCGAACCCAAACCAATCCAGACGACCCCATCACCACAAAAAACATTCTAATTAAAAATAACTACATTACAAATTGCTGTATTGACTATAAATCTGGCATAGGGGTTTTTGCAGGTTACGTTCGTAACATTTCCGTTGTTTATAATACTATCTCGAATCTTCCTTATACAGGTATTTCTTGTGGCTGGGGATGGAGCCCCATTGAGACTATTATGGACGATAATACCATCACTCATAATCATATATATGGTATTATGAATTTTTTGGAAGACGGTGGTGGAATATACACTCTTAGTACCCAACCGGGATTAAACGTCAGTTATAATGTTATTCATGATAGCGGTTGGAACGGTTTATACCCCGATGAACGAACGAATGGTTCAATTTGGTCTTATAATGTCGTATATGATACATATAACAATTTTCTGGATCATAGTAGATACGAGGAAGCACATTGGAACCAAGTGACAAATAACTATTTAGAGGAATATCCCCGAAGCCTAAGTTGCTGGTATCCCGAACGGGATAAAGACCAGATATGGGGTTTGGAACCTGGAGATGACGGCTTTCCCATTTGGATCGTTCAAAATGCAGGTATCGAGGATAAATATTCTTACTTAATTCCTGATAATGAATGGTTCTGGCATTACATGTATTTATATAAAAATAATCCACTAGCAAACTTACCATTTTTACTTTGGCTGAATATGACAGTAATTGGCTTCATTGTATGCTACGGAGTAATTAGACTGATAATCATAAGAGCAAGATGTAATTGCCATGATACTAATGCCATAATAATCAAAGAAAATCTAGATGAAACAAAATCATAAAGCTATGTATTATATTCTAAAGGAATAATTTTGAAAAATTTATGAGGTAGTGCACTCTAATTATGAATATTGATTACGAAAATCATGATAGTTGTCTATAGTTGACCGAAAAAAATGACCGAAAATAAAGTAAAACATGCTTTTCCCAAGTCTAATATTGCTCATATATCGAATTTGTATAGCATCACGATTCTAATTCTTATTTTATTTGAAAAGGTGCTATTTGATGAATACTTTGAACAATTTACCGATTATGTTCCCGCTCTAATAGCTTGGATCGTGTCTTTTTTCTCAATTTCACTCTTTATCCATAGAATCCCCTTGAGAATTATATCAATTGCACTTTTCTTAACAAACATGGTAACTGCAGTCGTCTGGTTTTTTATAGCATATAACTTACCTCTTGAAATGATTGATATAGGTTGTGAATCTTGGTTATGCGGTCTACCAGGACAAATCTTACTCTTAAGTATTACACTTGGTGTAATTCCGCCTTTATTTAATGGATGGCAAACGTTAATTTGTAAGAATAGTGATCATACATTTAGAAATTACTTTAATGGTCTCGTTATCGGATGTACTTGTATTTTGATTGGTTTGATTTCATACTTAGGATATTTTTGGGTTCCATTTACGGCATGCATAGTGAATATGGTAAGTGCTTGCTTGGTTCTATACTACAGCATGAACATCTTGCGTAAAAATATAATTACGGATAATGAAAAAAACGATGACGATACAATTGATAACAACAATGCTCAGCCAAAAAATAAAATTGAAGAGAGAAATACATTAAAAACTGAAAAAAAAAACATAGTTCAATTAGATTTTGGTCGAATCTTCCTAGATCTGGTTTTTATTGTTCTCTTATCAATCCTTGGGTTTTCTATGCTTGATGATGACGTTTTTTATTTTAATCTCCTTTGTTACTTTGGTATTGGTTTTATATTATTTAATTTAATTCAACTGAGTGTTGAGAGTCTTTGGTCAATAAATCATATAGATACGCATATTAAATATGAAATTATAGAGTTTATCATCTATTTAATGGTATTAGTGGCTTTAATTGTAAGAATCGAAATATTACTTATAGATAACAGCTTTGAAACCAGTAATGCATTAGGGAGTGTCATAATCGGTATACTTTTAGCATACTTCTTTTATCGACTCACTTTAATTCAAGAAAAAGAATACCGAGCCAGACGTGACGCCAAAATCAAATTGAGATTTATAAAAACGATATTTAAAGATTGTGTGTCAATTGAAATGTATTTTGTATTCCTCTTTATTACCTCATTTTTCTCCATTCGTCCAGATCCTAATGACATTATTTGGATCTATTTGGGAGGAATTATACTCGCTTTAATTCTAACCTTGAATAGTTTTAGAGTATTATTTATGAAAATAAAAAGGGAAAGGGAAAAATTGTAAGTCAGTTTAATAAACTTTGGCACCGCAATTGGGACAAAATGCTTGACCCGACGTTAGTTTTGATCCACATTTTCTACAAAACTTTGGTGATTGCCCTGGGGTTGATGGATGTAATTGATCAAATTTTGGTTCTTGGGAACCATATTGTTGGATGTTATCCATTGGAGTTACTTCTAATCTTTTCAATGTGCCTCCTAATCCAAAATAACCAATAAGATAATAAATCAACCCAATTAGTGCTGTGATTATCAAAAATATCAAAATCATCATCAGTGAAGCGGTTTTCAATTTACTTGCTCCTTCAGCAGCATCATGCCCAATTGACCCCGGAAACATTTGATAATTCTCTGTAAAGAAACTTGCAAGTCTCTTATATCCAACATACTCAATTATTATTCCAATATAACTAAATAATCCACCTAACAAAGTAATCGCAGAATACACCATGAATCCTTCAGGCATATATCCATTAGTTTGATAAAATTCTATTGCATACATAGGATTATAAGGATTTAAATAATTGACTATTTGTGAAATCAAGGTGCCGATTATAGATAATACTATCGCAGCCATTAATTTAGATGATGCTTCTGATAGAGCGGGTATTGATATTTGTTTAGCTGCTGATCTCAATCGATTAACTGCAAGTATATTTACTATCAACCCTATGAAAGAGATCGCTGTTCCTATATAACCGAGCATCGCAAAACCAAACCCAACCAACCCTATGAAAATCTGGAGTACCATTAATACGCCAACATTATAGTAATATTTACCAGCATCCGCAAAATCTTGATTTACCGCATTTTCCGCCACATTATTCAACTCTTTAATATTATATTCAATAATTCATAATATATTCAATATATTCATAATATAGAATTAAATGCTGATAAAAAAACATTCCTATAAAGAATTTCATAAATCTAACTCTTTGATTTTTTCTTTATTCTTCTTCACGTGTTCGGGTGTTAAATCATAATATTTCCAAATCAGTAAAGCCATAAGCAGAATGCTAACAGTTGGAATTAATACAAGATGTCCCAATATTCCCCATTCCGCGGCTGCTGTTTGTTCTGCTATTCCTTTTTGATAGCCGGTTAAGTAATGTATGATTGTAAAGGACAGAGTCTGAATGACTAGAGAAAGACGGATTATTAACCCATTTAATCCATAAAACACCCCTTCACGCCTTTTTTTATGTAATACTGTATTTTCATCTACGATATCTGTTGTGGTAATTTCTGTTGCCGTTAAAACACCGCCTAATCCAAAACCTGTTATCAATAAAGGAATTAATGACAACGAAACGGTTC
>WJKO01000610.1 GCA_014729055.1 Promethearchaeota archaeon
GTATTAAAAGATCATCTGGGATACCATACTGTCTACCGAATGCTACAATATTTTCCAGACAATTGAAATTCCCATACATTCGCGATAAATCTTGCGGTACGTACCCAATAAATGGGGCAATGGTTCTTGTTCTATGAGCATTTATACCAAAAACATGAATTGAACCTTCATAATCAAATTCTCCCAATATTGCTTTAAGAGTAGTAGACTTTCCTGCACCAGATTCACCTATAATCCCCAGTATTTCTCCCTTTTGGATTTCAAAATCTACATCATGGATAATAGTTCTGCCACCGAGAACAACTTTTACGTCTTCTACTGTTAATACTTTTTTTGTAATTGCTAGTTCTTCTCCGACTTCGAAAATCATATATTCTGGATGAACTTTATCTAGCCCCGTCTTAGATACTTGAATTGTCCAATCTCTAGTTAACCATTCTTTCGTTTCATCATTCAAAGGATCCGTCGGATCAAATGCATCTACCACTTTAATAAAAATATCCCTATCATTTACTTTTTCAACAACCCCAGTAACAATACATTCGACTTGTTTTTCATCTGATACTATGATACCTTCAATATGGCAAGTTACTCGATATTTCTGGGTGAAACTTAGTAACCATTCTATCGCATCCTCATAATCTTGATTAGCTCTAAAAAATACTTGGTTTTGTAGATCCTTTTTGAATTGATTTTTAAGAACAAATGTGTTTGGAGAGAGCATTTCTGGCGACTCAGGTTCCCTTGATAATACGTTAATAACATTTCTGCCCAGTCTTCGAGCTGCTAGTGCTCTGGGACGTTTAATACGGATGACTTTTCTACCTATTAATATATCATCTTTACCCAATTCTCCTTCTTCCAACAGAATATACAAACTACGTGTGAAATTAGTTCCGTCATATTTACGTAATAATCTACCCTTTCCTTTGAAAAACTTATCTGTTATCCATTTACCAGTAATTTCACATTCAATAATGAAGTTTTTTCTATCCTCTATCCATTGTATCATTTCATCAAATTGTGTTTCGCCAAAGATAGATTTTTCTTCTAATTCATCCGCTCGTATATTTTTGTATACCATTTTGACCATTTCCTATAACATATCTATAAAGTATATATAACAATTCTATAGCATCGCTTTCTTTCTGTTAAACAACCATTGAGTTATTAAATATAGCACAACGGTTTCAATAATAGTATCTGATAAATATTGAATATTCCATAATAGAGGTTCCCCCCTCAACGTGACATTCAGCAACAAAAGCCTCCCATTATAGATGGGTATTAGTCTTAACACAAACCCACTCTCAACAAAGATAATCAATATGACTTGGAATAAGAACATAAATATAAAATACTGGAATGCATTGAGTGGTACATCCGCTAACGCAGAAACAAACATCCCCCAAACAACACCGGATAATGCTATGAAAAATAGCATCCAGAAATAACCTAAAATACTACCTCTAATTGTTAAACCAAATATCATTGATAAACTCACAGTGATTACTATTAGAATACTCATTATGATTTGGAGAGCGGTTGTCTTCGCAGCTAACATTTCATATTTATTGGTAGGCGTTAAGACCATCCGGTCTTTCGGAATATCAGAGACGATTGATTGAGTTGCCGTAAGACTTCCTATGCTAAAAAGTATCATTGGGAAGAACAAAGGAGAAGCCAAAAATAATAACTTTCCTTTTTCAGGCACTCCTTCACTTTGAAAATCTGCTTGGAAAACACCCGTAAAACCTTTTTCTAGCTTAAACTCTTCTACCATCTTATCAATTACTTCTTGTGCTGTTTGTAGATGTGTTGTATCAATCGTATCGAAAACAACCTCCAAGATTGCTGGAAAATGTGTCGTTAAATTAAATCCAAATAAAGGTGGTATAATGAGTATTGCATGTATCTCGTTAATTCCTAAGAGATCGAGCAGTTCATTCTTTCCCGCTTCATAGCTGCTTGTATCTTCAGGATACACTAATGTGCAAAACTCGTTTAATTCATAGTCTGCAATTAACGCCATAAATTCTTCTGACAATGCGGAATTGTCAACATCCATAACTCCAAGAATTGGAGGATCAGATGGTGGTGACCCTCGGTCAGTGGATTCGAGATCCTCTATTAAAGCTTGACCTTGTGTAGCCAGTAAAATTATTACCGTTATCGGTAACGCAAAAGCTATTAACATCGCAGTCTTGTCTGTTACCAATATCTTCAGTTCTTTTAATGTTAAACCCCAGAAGCGATTTATACTTCTTTTAATTGCTTTTGATTTCTTAAAAAAACTCTCATCAAGGGACGAATTTTGTTTCCCCTCCTTATTATCTCCTCCAGTACTCTCTTTTATCTCATCCACCTTTGCCACCTCCTATCTTATTTTACACAAACTCTTTCTTTCTTCTCAAGTATATGATATTGATCGTAAAAAATATGGCTGTATCCAATATTAAATATAATATTCTGTCTATAATCTGCAGTAATGACATGCCTCGGTAAGCTACGTTGGAAAATGCTACTTGTGTTTGCTCCAGAGGAAGGAATGGAAGCACAAATGGTGATCGTACCATAAGCGTTATAATCAACATAATCATAAAACCAAATAAAAACATCTGTGCTGCTTGTAATCTTGTTTTAGATACTGTTGAAAATAAAACTCCCAGCGAGATACCTGTCATTGAACATAACCATAGAATAAGAAACACATCTATAAATAAACCATAAATTGGCACATTAAATGCTTTTAATAATCCTAATGAAATTATTATCTGAAATACTGCTACAATCGAATATGCAAGGTTCTTGGCAACAACTACTTCAGAGCGATATAAAGGTGTTGTCAACAAACGTTTTAATGGAATATCTCCAACAACACTCTGAGTTGCCACTAAATTCGCAGTAGCAAATAATACAATTGAAACTATACTTGGAGCACCCGCTTGCAACAGATTACTAAAACTTAATTCTGGTTGCATTTCGGGGAAATAAAAGATTTCGGCTTCTACGGAAAAGGACTCTAATTGAAATTGAACCAAACCTAATTGAATCAATAGTTCCGCAGCTAATGCAGATATAAAATCTATCGAATCCACATGGACTTCCAAGGATGTTTTTCCGTATTCAGTTAGATTATATCCAAATCCTTCTGGAATAATAATATACGCCGCGATTAAAGTAGTCGGCAATGTTTCTTTGGCTTTATCTAAGAACTCTTCAGCAGTATATTGATCTTGCACATCCCAATTGCTGGTCACGGTAACATTCTTTCTCAAAGATTCTATGAGACGATTCGAATCATATGTATTGTCAAAATCAATCACCCAAACGTCGACGTCAATGTATTCAGTCGCCGCAACCTCTCCTGCACCAACTGTTACGATCATAACAACAGGTATAATAAATAGGATAAACATCGAGATCTTATCTTTAAATAAAGTAGATAATTCCTTACGTATTAAACTCGCAATTCGCGAGCGTCTGGATTTCATTGATTTTATTACATTCTCTGACATAAATTATCACTTTATGACTACTTATTTTTCCTTTTTTGCAAATTCTTTAGTTTCCAATGATTTTCCTCTTATCCGAAAATAATCTAAGAAAGTTGCTGAATCTATCGTAAATGACTTTAATTCCAAATTTAAATCACTAATTTTGCTTAAAATTGGTGTTATATTAGATATATCACTAACAAATACCTTTAATTTGTTTCTTCCTGCCAATAAAACATTTTCAACACCTTCAATTTCTTTTATTCTACCTGGATCTGTTCTGATATCGATTTGGTTGAATTTAGCAAAAAGCATTTGACCATTTGACGGAAGAGATTCAACTAGAACCTTAGGTTTTCCGAAACCGACTAATTCACCGAAATTCAATATGGCCACCCGAGTACAATAGTCTGCAACCTCTAGATCATGAGAAACAATAACCATTGTAGTGCCGTATTCTTTGTTAATTTTCTGGAGGAAGTTCAGTACACTTATTCTAAGATGGGGATCCAAGCCTGTCGTTGGTTCGTCTAAAAATAATATTTGGGGAGTATTTACTAAGCCAACAGCTATAGAGACCCGTTTCTTTTCCCCACCAGATAAATATTTAACAGGTTTCTTTAATAGACTTTCATTCTCAAAACCCAAGATTTTCATAATCTCTCGGGCACGTTTTTTTATTGTACTAGCACCTAGCTGATAGTTTCTTCCAAAAAAGACACAATTATCTAATGCACTAAAATCATAGTAAAGGGACAAGTATTCCAACTGTGGAACGTATCCTATCTTCTGAACCAGCAATGACCGCTGGGAGAACACATCGCAGTTTGCAGTCCTAATAAAGCCTTTTAATGGTTTAACTTGTCCGGTCATTACACGCATGCATGTAGACTTTCCCGCACCACTACCCCCTATAAGTCCTAATATTTCTCCTTTTTTTAAATCCAAAGAGACATCCTTCAGAACTACCGTTTTTCCATCGTATGATACACTGCAATCTCGCATAAAAATATCGTAATTAGTATTAAAATCTGAAGGAATTTCCTTTTTTTTTCGCGATTTAAGCATAGTATCTTCCTAGGAATGCATGAATTTTGTGAAAAGGTTATGATTGAATTGAATCTTAACTCTTTATAATTTCATCTTATAATTTCAAAATATCAAACATGGTAAATAATTTTATCTAGTAGGATTTTCTTCAAATAGGAATTAAATAAACTATTCACATAATTAAATACAAAATAAACATACAAACTAGCAGATAAATCAATAGAAAGAAGAAAAATTATTATAATTGCTAAATCCTTAAAAAAAGACTTAAAAAAAAGACAATCAGTGAGAGATCAACGATATGAATATATTTGAATTAAAATCCAATCTTGATTGGTTAAATAGAATCCCCACGTATATCCAAGACGTATTTGTTAATAAATTAGTCTATAAAAACTGTTTTAATGAAATTCACAATACGTTCAAACGCCGATGGTTTAAACGGGATAAGAAATTAATTAAGGCAGAATACGTAGGTATTTGGGGATGGAATAGCTGGTGCGGTATTCACACATTTCCGCTACTCACAACAGGTAAAATTAATCAGTTGTATAAAAATACAGTGGATGTGGGCTTTAAAAATACTGAAGATCAAACAGGTCTGTTACCTCATGCCGTGCTTCATAAGAATGGTGGATTTGCTAACAATCCTACCTATAGATGTTATGGCGGAGCTAATAACGAATCCTATAATCTGGATAATATATTATGTTGGGCAAAAATGGCAATGGAATACGCACTCATATCCAATGATTGGGATTGGTTTGACGAATATCACTTTAAAACTGTATGCAACACAATAGATTATATTCTAACTAATCTACGGGAGAAATATAATCCTAAGCTTGTGTATACGGGAATCGAAGGGGATTGGACTGAGTGCACAAATTGGGAGTTAGACAATGCAAATGTAACTGTAAATCTCTTGAGATCACTCAAGCTTGCAAATGAATGCCAGATTGTCTTAGGAAAGGATACTTCGCCACTTAATTATGCCGAGATATTTGATGACATACTAATTGAGTTCAATAAACCGATTAAAGATGGCGGTTTATGGCATCAAGATTTTGGGTTCTACATACATGGAAATGATGGAAAAGGAGAAAAAATACATGGAGACCAATATTTTGAGTCAACCGCAAATTATTTCTCTATTCTTTGGGATTTAGCCAGTGAAGAACATAAAGAACGTATCATCTCCTATTTAGACAAGAATAGCCAAAACATCGAATTTCCTTATCCTGTGCTTACAAATTATCTGCCAAGGACCGGAGCAAGAAGAAAAAATTATGGTAAAACGGTTACAAATGGAGATATTTGGCTCGTTCTGGGTGCCCACGCTGCTGCTGCGCGCATTAAATCAGGCTCAACCAAAGTTGGTAGCGAGATGTATAAACAAATCGTCCAATACGAAATTGATAATGAGGTGTTTCATAATTGCATTTATCAGAATGGCCAAACTAATGACTCATGGGATCCAGAAGTCGCAAATAATGGGGCTCCATTTGCCCCGTTCGTATACGGTATATTAGGATTGAACCTAAAAGCTGAAGGTATTGAATTTACAATCCAGCCATTAACCAATTTAACCAAATTAGAAACGACCATATTTGTCTATACGAAACCA
This sequence comes from Promethearchaeota archaeon, assembly GCA_014729055.1. Taxonomy (GTDB): domain Archaea; phylum Asgardarchaeota; class Lokiarchaeia; order Sigyniarchaeales; family Promethearchaeaceae; genus WJKO01. Next base: position 6,175 of record WJKO01000610.1, read on the forward strand.
TTAAAAATAAAAGTAAAATGGGGGGGTTCAAAACATAATTCCATATCCAATACCAACATTGAGAGTTTTGTTGTGTTTTATGACGGAAAACCAGTTCATACAGAAGCAAATAAATTCATAATTCCGCGCTCACTATAATTTAATCGATAGATTGATTTCCCCCGTGTGAAAAAATCTTACTCTATATTTGAATAATAATCTCTCATTCATAATCTTAACCACCTTTTCTTCACTAATATTATCACAAACAACGGATTTGGGCATTTTATCGGAATAAAATAGTAGAACAACTTCCTCATCTTTTACTCCCCCTATTTCCAACTTAACATCCTCTTTTGTTGATTCAATGATACGGAATCTCTGTTCGCTGAATGTAACAAACTTTTCAGGATCTCCTATGAGAGAGATTCCGGAACATAGAAATGGGCAGTAAACACGATATTTATAGTCTTCAAACTTTAAGTTTTGCTCAACGATATCTCTACTCTCTACTTGCCTAATGTTTTTTGTATGCCAGTCATATTCAAGGTATTTACCTTCTATATCAACATCAGAGATTGAATATCTATGCGTTTTAACGCGTTGTGGGAATAAATTAATTGTCAAGACATAATGCCAAGTTAATGCTTTAAACCGAGGAACAACTGTTTCTGCCTTAGAAACGTAATATGTATCATTCTTTAGGAAACATAAATCGATTGCCTTAAGTGGTGTTGTTGGTTTGAGCAACAATCCATCTAAACGACATGATCTCAATATCAATTCTCTATTTTCATAATGGATCTGATCACCAGAGGCAACGGGACCAGTACTCAAGCTCGCAACGAGGCATTCTAGCTGAGGAATTCGTTCACCACGATACCGTCCTCTTTTACTTGTCTTAAATACATCTTTAAACGGGCGTAATCCTAATGCATCCGCTAATATTGATGCTTGTGTAAACGCGGGAATATCATAATTCTTCGGGGCATATCCATGATAATCATCAGAACATCGACAATGCGTTACAGAGGGATAGAATATCGACTGCATCACCATAGCAGGGGTTTGCATGCAGTATTGGATGGTTCTTCCGTATTTATCTGCCGCTGTTGCCATATCCGTCAGCCATCTTTCGGCAGCATCGGTTGTTGTTCGAAAATGTGAAAATCGTTTAATTTGATTTGACATCCAATCTTGTTCATATACTGCTATATTGTTTTCCTTACAATATTTCATGATATGATCCCAAAATTGAGGATCGTCTGGCATCGACCAACCATGTTCATCGATAAAATTAAACTGTTTTTTATACGGCGTTTCTTGTTCGAACCATCTATTATGAGCAGTAAAAGGAGCATTTATTTTTTTTGATAGTTCCTTCAACGACATATTGAAGTAGTTCGGATCTGGTTCCCATAATAGGGCACCGCCATATAAAGCACCCCCTAATAGGGAACTTATCCAGCCCAACAATTTTTGCTTAGTTTGCGAAGTGGTTTTTTGATACCACCAGCTATCAAGATGGTAATAGTGGAAGGGCAATCCGTTTTTTTCTGCGTAATCTTGGATCGTTACAAATGTTTCATTGTAGTTTTTACCTTTTAGAGTATTATAATAATGATGTGCACCATTGTCGGTAAAATATCCCAAATGGGTATTAATAATATCGATATCTTCGTTCTTGCGCTTAGTTTTATGGAATTTCATTAATAATTGCCCCCATTTCTGAAAAGTCTCATTTATGCCATTATGGAATATGACCATACATTGAATGTGGTAATCTTTTGGATATTTTGTGACGCTTGCATCTGAACCAAAAGAGAAAATCGTCTCACCATCATATAATTCTGGTTCAATGTGTTTTTTCTTAAACCCATTGGAGAGAAAATGATCCAAAGCAGAAATAATCATAGTATTACGATTTTCATCAAAGAATAAGATGGGCGCATGACAAAATGAAAAATCTCGAGCAGGCTGACAGAAAACGGTATCTTTAAATGTAAAAATTCTCTGCATTGTACTTTTATTAAAAACACGAAGAAATGCAGGATTTAGAGCATCTCTAATTTTCGATCTTTCTGATTCCGAAATTTTTGGATTGTTACTAATTGAAAATCCCTCTGGCAAGCAGCAATCAAAGATTAGACCATTTGTCTTCTCTAATTTAAGAATTTTTAATAATATCTTTTGAGGATTATTTATTTTACTCTTGGAGTGTTTACTTTCATATTCATATAAAATCGCATTTCCTAAATTGGTCTCAATTCCAGATCCGTTAACACTCCTTGGTTCGATTTGAATGTGCCTTTCTTTAAAAAAAGAAACGCCATCAAAAAAAATGCAACCCTGATCGCTGAATTGCACTGATACATTTGGAAGATTTATATCGATTTTGACTTCGGGCTTAATGATTGAATCAACTTCGGCATAATTTCCGATATAATCTTGTTTAGGATCGTAACTCCCATCTAGTTGTTTAGAATAAATAAATCTAAAGAAATAAGGAAGAAATATCCATGCCAAGATAAGTATCAAAAAAAACAACACTAAGATAGAGCTGATAATGATTATTAGTATACTTGCAACGGACATATATTCACCATGGACTTCTGATCACTATCAAATTCAACCAAATTTTGGTTCTTGTTTACTCTTGCCTATTAGTTTGGACTTTTTCTTGCCGCGAATCCCTTTGATTATAATGACGAGAAATATTACAATGACAACTCCACCGATTAGAGGGGCGAACATCGTACCATTGAAACCATCATCATCACCATCTTGAGGGGTATTTGGATCAGTACCTGCTGCCACCTCATCACCATCTGAAATACCGTCTCCATCCGAATCAGGATTCCTTGGATCCGTATCGTAATTCAATTCTTCATTATCATCTAAATTATCAAAATCGGTATCTATAAGAAGAGGATCGGTACCATATCCCCAGACTTCTTGCCAGAAATTGAGCGAATCTCCATCGACATCCTCAGTTCCATACGTTCGAATAGACTCTACTTCTATTCCGAAGTCATCAATACTCGCCAATACCATATTTTGCCAGATCAGGGCATCCAAACTAGAATTGCTTGTTATCTTACTGCTTAATAGTTCTGGATTTGAGGGATCTGTTATATTGTATGCTCCGATATGGAAAGCTTCCTCGGCAAGTACCATGCAATTTCCCGAAATACAAATCTCATTAATAGGGGATGTATCTTCATGTGCAACTATATAAGGGTTGTATGAATCCATCACATTGATTACCGTCAGACCGCCCGTTGAATTTGCCACATATGCATATTCTCCTTCAACATTGACTTCTGTAACGATTCCTATATCTGAAACACAAGACATCTCAAAAGCATTAAACGGATCCGTAATGTTCGCAATAACAAATCCATACGAATCGTGAGCAATATAGGCTATATCTCCTTCAATATCAGAATCCCAGATATAAATTGATGGAACGGGTGTAAAGTTCCCCATAGATGTAGGCATATCTAAATATGCGATATCCACAACATTTAAGCCGTCATTTCCATCGCAAATGTAAGCAAGATCTCCCTCTATCTCAATATCGTAGAGATTTCCTCCCACTGCAACGCTTGTTATTTGATATACATTATACGGATCAGATACATTAAATATAAAGAGAGTTCCGTCAGTATCTGTTATGAATGCAATATCTCCGACAATTTCCATATCTATGAGTGATCCGAATATGAAAGTATTAGTCATATAAGAAATATCATTGGGATTAGAAAAATTATACATTTCTAACCCGAAATTTTCATCCAAAGCATAGAGTATATTATTTGAAATAGCAATTTTTGTGTATTTACATCCAGACTTTCGAGCATCGCTTACTTTTTCAATATTCACCATTTCGCTGATTTTAACAATTCTTAAGCCATAAACAGAGTCAGCAATGAATAAATGATCACCATGTAATTTCATTTCTCTTGGAAACATACCAAGATGAGCATCAGATCGAGGGACATTAAATTCTGTTATAGAATTTGGATTGGAAATGTTGACTAAGTGAATTCCATGCTGCAGAGAAGCAACGTATGCAATATCCCCCCATAATTCAATATCCCAACTTGAACCATTCAGACTCAAGAAACTAAGTTCGTATGGATTCTTTTTGTCAGTTATATTAAAAACTCGGAGACCCTCATTCCTGTCTGCAAGATACAATACATTTCCATCAATTGCAACGTCTTGTGCTACATCTGTAACAAGTATTGAGGAAATTATATTGAGATTCCATGGATCACTAATATTTATTAGTCTTAGATTAGTTCCTGCAGCCATGTATGCAATATCACCTATTACTTCAAGGTCATGAGTATAACTCCCTAATGTTAGAGCATCCATCAAGAATAATTGATCTGGTTCATACGTATCTAATACATTAATGCCATCAAGACCCCATGCGCAAAAGGCAGTATTTCCCTCCACATCAACAGCCATGCATTCTTGACTACTAGACCAATAATCAAGAAGAGTTGGCAAGCTGGGATCCTCTATATCAACGACTTCTAAACCGCCAAGGCTACCACACACATAAAGAAGATTACCCGCTACTTCTAAGTCATACACGCGACCCCGTGCATAATAAGTTGCTATTTCTTCAAATTGCTTGACATCAGATATCAAATATATTTTTACAGAATCATTTACTCCTAAAAACAAATAATCTCCAGAAATTTCCACTGCATAGCAATCGTCCAGATCTTCGTAGGATACTTCACCCGGATAAAGCATATCTGCGGGATCTGCCAATGTTGCCGAACCTCTAATTGTAGTTAACGAAAATAAATAGCTAATAAAAATAAGACTTAAAGTAAAAAAAATCGCATAAATTGAATTGCTTTTCATAAATAATCTTCGACCTCTCAGTAAAAATATTTTTTCTTTCAATCTATATTTTGATTTTTCCAGTCATTGGCCAGAAAACTTGTCCGATGTATGCACCAGCTACTTTTGAGTAATATTTAACTGTGTTTCCAGTAACCCAAGATATTATACATTGTTTATAGCCCATCTCTTTCAGATCATATAATGTCCATTTCAAAAGTAGACCGCCTATCCCTTGCCCCCTTAATTCTTTTAATACACCAGTAGGTCCAAATGATCCACCATAAGATGCACTGTGAGTTGCCCAACCAATCACTTCATCATTCTCTTTATTAATTGCAATAAAAGATGTTGGTGGATCATGATGGAAACTAAGTTCTGTTTCTTTAGGCCATGAACCCATGCCATGATGTTTCTTTACAAAACCATAGGTTTGGTCAAAGTAATCTTCTGTTATTCTCTGGAATCTATATTTTCCCAATTCTGTGGGGGGTTTTTTAGCCAGATCAATAGGTAAATTTCTTTCTTCCAAATCCACTATGAGATTTTGACGATAACGATTTACAAAACGATGTTTCTTGAATCCACATTTTTTCAACCAAAAAATGGCAGCAGTATGTTTTGAATATACTCCCGGAAACCAATAATCTGGAGGACAGCATACAGGTTCTATTTTACCCTTATGACCTCCCTCTTTGAATTTTTTAAACAATATCTTTAGCAGTCTAGTTGCTAATCCCTTTCTTCTAAATTCACGCTTGACAACGAAAAATTTGAGAATATTTTTAGGTTGATAGAAGGGAATTCCTTTTCTCGTTGTTCCTTGGAAAAACGCAATAATATCGTCTTGAGAATTTTTCGCTATCAATGTCAGTTTGGGGTCGAAATTAGTATCATTTAAAGTTGCTAATCTAAAAAAGTATAGTGTTTGAGACCAATGATCAATATTTTCTTCACAGAATTGATGTACATCGGATATGTTATCATCAGAAAGTGACTCAATAACTAATCTATTCATAAGATCTAACTGCTCCTTCATTTAATCTCCACCTTAAGTCGCATTTATTTTGAATTCAAACCAAATACCTTATCTAACCATGGATACGCATACGTTCCCCGGAAAACGTGACCCACATTAGGCACTATATCAATATCAAGGTTTTCTTGTTTGGAATATAGACTATATACTTCCTTAAGTAACTCATAACCGCTTAATACACCTTTCTTGGGAAAAATCGGATCATATTCACCTGCCACTATAAATGTTGGTTTTGGTGCTCTAGTTGCGATAATATCGGGTAAATCCGCATATTTGAGAATACCAGGAATAAAATTACACGAACAATGGTTCATAGCAAAAATAGATTGTAACCAAGAGCAGAAATATCCACTTATTACAGTAGCATTTATTCTGGGTTCAAGTACTGAACTGAAAGCAGCAGTTGTTCCACCACCGCTTTGACCGATAACACCGAATTTATTATCAACAAAATCAAATTGTTCAAGAAAATCAATAGATTTAGTCACTTCCCACGAACGAATACCAATCGCTGTAAATCCGAGTAATAAGGCACTTTTTGCAAAGACTTCTTCGGGTTTATCTTCTAGTTTAATATTTTGTCCTCGGCGCTCCCCCCAACCCCATTGATCTAATGAAAGCGTGACGTAGTTTCCTCTCAATGCTAAATCCATTCCATAATAACTATTACTCGAGGATTCCTCCATACCTACTGTATTGATTTTTCCCTTGTTGTGACCATGCACACAAATAATTCCGGGTAATTTCTTGTCAATTTTCTTCGGGCGTGCTAAAATTGCGGGTACTTTAAGATATTTCGCTGTGGTAATATAATATTTTTTCAAGACAAGATTTTTAAATTCAGTCTCAGGACCTTCTTCTACTTGCATTGGCACATCCTCTAGCGGATAACCAACTAATTCTTTCACTTTCTTAACTAAGCGGTTAGCCCATTCTTTATGTTCCATAATAGACTTAGCATTATATTGCATTGAAGGTGGGTTATTTTTGTAGACATTCATAAGATAATTATATACATTCAAATCATCGCGAACCGGAGAATAAAACGAGCGCAAATCTAGATCTTTTTTAATCCTTTCTCTTTCTTTAGGATCTAAACGATCATAAAACGCTTCAGATCTTCGTCGAGGCTTGGTATGCGGTTCAATCTTAAGGTCTATTTCAGTTTCCGATTCAATACAATCCTCGAAAAATTCATTCATATACACCTTATCAGTAAAGTCAGGCGTGAATTGTATAACAAAAAAAATTCCGTTTTCATCTTTTCCTACTTTAATGCCCTCATGACGAGAATACATGATTAAACTTCGTTCTCGATGAATAAAAATTATTTTGAATTCACAAGAAAAATAAAAAGAAATTATAAGTTCGTCTGATAAACGAGCACACGTTCTACTGTTTCATTCAAACCTACTTTTTTAGTATGCTCACCATCAAGAATTTCGACGTATAGGAGAATTCGGTTTGCATTAGGATCATATAGAGAGGTTGAGTATCCTAATAATGGATGATCTTTATGTTCATATGGTGATAATGGTTCCCAAGGAATTCGCATAATTGAATCAAGGTTCAGATTGTGTAAATCAACATGATATGCACAGAAATTTACCATTGAAGAACCATGTCTAACTGCATGTTTATCTGCTTCTACATGTGCAACTTTTGGATCAATTTGTTCAATCATCTCAGTTCCGATAAAGATAAGCCCCGTTGCACCTGGAAATAACTTTCCAGAAAGAAATGCGAGTTCCTCTTTACCATCAATGGTCAATTTACCCAATTTTTTCCACTTTATACCATCTTTACTAACAGCAAAGGCAGGTCTTCGGTCATTATTCTTATCTTTTGCTTTATAGAGACAATACCACTTTCCATCAATAATATCAATTGTTCCATCTCGGGCTTGATGTGCATCATAACTGTCTCCATTTTTCAGAACAACTCCCTCGGATTTCCATGGACCCTCTAATTCATCTGCACTTAGTAATAATGTTTCCCAATGTAAACCCCCCCAAACAAAATCTTTACCGATATCTATAGAAATATAGAAGTACCATCGATTGGTGAGAGGATCTCTTAAAAGTTGCGTGCCTTCTATGCTATGTATTTCTATTCCTGATAAATCAGTCACATCCTTTTTAGAAATGCTCTTAACAAGCTTGAAATCGGAAACACCGTCTTTTGAGCGATAGATTTCAGCAGCAAATCCTCTTTTATCCCCTTCTGCTGATCGAGGTCTAGATGTAATCAAAAATGCCTCTAATTCGTCATCATATATTGCCTTTCCAGCCCCACACCATGATCCTGGATTGAAGTCGGGAGGATTAACAGCAATCCCCTTGAATTGCCGATTACGATAGATATACTGAGGTGGAATAAAACCTTGCCAATGTCCTATCTTAGTCATATTATTCATAAATAAAAAGTAATGAAAAAAACATTATGAAAGTTATGAAAACAAAAATTTTACTTTAAAAAGATTAGAAAAGTTCTAATTTCAAATGGCTTGATATCAATTACAAACGAATTGCCAGAGATCTCTTCTATAAGGCCATTTTCAGAACCCATTTCAAGTAAATTGGTTTCTAAAATACGAGATAAAGAAATTTGTTCATTGATTTTCACTCTTGCTACTGTCGATTTCCCCGATAATTCAATTATTCGCAAAATAAATGACTTTTTATCCCATGTCCAATTATCGTGCTCCTTAAGTTCCTTAAGTTCTCCCCCACACCATTCTGGTGGCTTGATTGCACCTATAAAGATATTTGATTTGTCGACTTCTACAAATGGTGAGCTTAACTTTTCTATACAATCAACCTTAAAGGGTTTGTCTCTTTTATTTGATGGATTATAGAGAATCAATGGTAAGTTAAACTCCATCCCATTTTTCCATACATCATGATCTTGCCATTTTCCCTTATGCGGCAGAATCGCAATTCGATAATCAAATGGTTTAAGATCTATATATTTTGGTCTTTCTGATGGAGGAACTATTCTTGTTGCGCCATACAATGGGCTCACACCGGGATATTTAGAAGTTTTCGTCAATGTAACATAAATTCCATGGCGGGTGGCGTTGAAACCATAACGGTTGTCGTTTAAAATAGTTACGCCGAAGTCCAGATCAGAAATATCTACCCATTTTTGTGTCCCCATCTCCCATTTGCCTTTCTCCCTCTCCGTTTTTTTTATACGCTTTCTTTGAATAGACCCATAAGGTATTGAAGCCGTTACTTCATCAGATGCAAGATCCAATGGTATGAAATATTTAATTAATAATTCGCCATCTTTAACATTGCTATGGATATTAATTCTCAGCATCTTATCATTTGGCAGCAAAAAGAATGAAACTTTGCAAGAAGAATTGAGGAATTTGTAAACAACCGAAACTTGCAATACTCCACCTTCACCTTCGGTTATTTTCGCGGGTTCAAGTATTGTTGTAAAGATTTTCTTTAAAGGATAGATTTTTTCAATGTTCCATGCTTTCCACATTTTTGCCCGTTCTGTAAAGACTCGTAACCCAGAACCCAGCCCTTTATAGGTTCCTTCAGTTTTAATACATTCTTTATTCGTTTTCTTATATAATAAAGAGCCAAGAGAACCTGTTTTTTTATCGATTCGTGCTCGTAAATTCTCATTTTCAATTATAAACGCAGATTCTTCTTCTGTAATATTATTCAATTCTTCTTCTGTAATACTATTGTTAATACGATCTTGCGTATTAACTGCTTTAATCGATAATTCAGGTATATTGGGCAGCCACAACCAATTTTTATCCTCACCGTTATCAATTAATACATATTCGCTTCTTTCCCAGTTATAAGGATTAAAAACTAATAAAGTATCATCTGGCTTATTAGTAGATAAGCACATATTTAAAAGATTATATATTTGCTCTTTAGCTATTTGGATAGATTTCTCCAATTCATCAAATGCTAGAACATATACATCTGGAATTGAGGATCCAGGTAGTATATCGTGAAACTGATTGAAGAGGATCAAACGCCACATTTCAAAGAGTTTCTCTTTGTCATATTCAACCAGATCGGGATAATATAAATTAATAATCGTTAATATGCTTTCGGCGGCTGTTGCCCAACATTCAGCACGTCGATTAAGGTGTTTAATGTTATTTTGCGATGTTTTTGTCCCTCTATGTGTTTCGAGGAATAATTCATCATCCCAGATAAAATAACGTTTATCCACTTCTTCTCTAAGTAACTCGATATATTCGTGCTGCCCGATATGTTTTGCATTATGCAGCTTGGCAAGACTACCCGCGTATAAGATTTCCATTTCCATTGGTCCTCGTCCTCCATCACCCAAACCATACCATATAGGCATATTGTGGTTATAATCATTCTCTTCTGTGCTAAACTTCTTTTCAATCTCAGAATTCATCATATGAGAGTTTAATATATCATTATTATATTTTGAAGCGGGATAGCGTGCGAGTCGCCTAAAACGTTTCGATGATTGTAACACATACCAATTATACGTAAAAACAAATGAAAACATTTCGTAACCATCTATGCCGCGCCATAAAAATGTAGAGAAGGGCCAACCAGCTGTACCATTTGCCATTAATTTGGTAGTCCAGAATGACTTAGCTCCTGTCTTTTTCAATATTTGAGGCAAAGTCCATGGATATCCAAATACATCCAATAAAGAACTCATGGTTGGGTAAAAGCCAAATTCACGTAAATAAAATAATTGCCCATATAACCTCTGTCTCACCAAAGATTCGCCACAAGGCATATCAAGGTCGGGTTCAACCCACATTCCTCCGGTTGGCTCTATCTTTCCAATTTTAATATATTCTTTTAATTCATCCCAGAGCTTTTTATCATATTTCTTAATCCACGCATAATATTGGGGAGAGGTTTGAGCGAATCTAAACCAAGGATACAGTTTACAATGCTCTATCGCCTTATAAAAGGTTTTATATGCACGCTCTTTTGTGTCTACAACAGGAAATAACCATGCAGCATCCAGATGGGATACACCACAAAAATATAGATGCAGATCCCGCAAAGTTCCATATTTTTTTCGAGTTGGTCCGATCAAACGGCGAAATTTCCTTAAATAAACATCTTTATTAAACTTCCTTTGCCTTCTTTTTCTATTCCATGGATGATACATTAAGGCATCTACAACCGATTCCAGACGCAGATCAAGTCCGACGTATTCTTGTCCTTTTTGTTTTACTGGTTTCATTTTATTCACCATTGGCCGTGCTTTTCACCAGGATCTGCGTAAAATGGTTTCTTAAGATTAGGATAACTCACATCTTTTTTCATTTCTTTTACCATGTGAATTGCAACCTTAATTCCTAAAAATCCTGCATGAATCGCACCCCAGTAACCGTTAACAAAATCCTTATCTGTCGTAAACATAGTTAACGAGTTATTTCTTTCATGCGACGCCTTTAATACTAATGCGAATAGTCTTTTATATAGATCCTTTAGTTTCTTTATAATATTTGTCTTTTCTTTTACTAAGTTTTCTATAACAAATAATTCATCAACAAAGAGATTTTTTACCGCTCCCATCTTAATTTCGATCCCAAACTTCAGAGCATACATTTTGTAAGAATCAATTATAGCTCCCGCTATAATCTCATCCGATCTCTTATCTCTTATTGTAATTTCGGTCGGTTTATGCATCTGATTATCACAATCAACACGCGCCCATTCCCACTCTTTATTAGTATATATGTGAAAACAATCGAATTGGCGATATCCTACCTCATTAAAACGCTTTCTAAATTCTTCTGAAGCAGAATAATGATTGATTTCTGCGTGAAACTCATTAGAGTAAATAATACTCCGACTTTGAGAAACTGATTGTATTTTATTTTTATAATTAATTAGTATGGGTTTTATTTTTGTTAATGATAATGCCGGTAATACAAGGAATACGATGGGTATATCCCTTAGTATCTTTCGATAATTAGTAACGTGGAATAAAAGATAAAGTGAATGTCTGTCCTTGTATCCTAATGGCAGATAAATCTTTTCCCGAGCAATACCCCGTGGATCAGCACTCAATACTGAAAAGTCTACATCTTTATCCGTAAAATAGTTAAGCGCCATTTTCATCAAATTTGTTGCAACCCCTCGCCCACCATATCCAGGATAAGTAACAACATCGTTGATGACACCAAATGAATATTTTTTCTTATTGATAAAATAATCTTCTATGTTTCCTATGACAGAACCAATTATTTTCCCCGTTTTCGCATCTTCAGCAATATTTATTTGCTTGGATTCATAATCCGGATATTTTATATACCTCCAGTACCAATTTTCTGGTGTCTTTAAAGGACTCACACCATTCTGCTGGAAACCATAATTATAAACTTCAGCTAAACCAGATTCGTCACCTTTTTCGTAATTTCGAAAGATGATACGACTCCTTTTCTGGTCACAATTATTTTTCTTCATTTTATTACCTTAAGGATAATTAGTAGAACTATGACAATTGACAAGATTGTGAGGATTCCAATACCAATTTTGAGTTTTACTCTCAACGAATGGATTCCACCCTTCTTTTTAAATTCGCTGAGCCCGTAATATAATCGATTAACTTCGCCAGCCCCATCAGGGACAAACAGTACTGATTCATATGGTTCCAATGTATGAGCGTAAAGACCGTCCGTCATGGCGAAAAGATATGGATCTTCTTTGCTGATTGAATGCAATTTTACGCCACTTTTTTTTCTTCCCCATAGCGATTTGAGCATTAATAAATCATTCTCTATATAGATTATATATTCACCTGCGTTAAGAAAACTTCGCGTGTTTGTTAGGGCACCAGGTA
>WJKO01000611.1 GCA_014729055.1 Promethearchaeota archaeon
GATAAGCTGAGTTCGGGGAACAAGAGTAATTCTACCTTTTCCTTAACGCCTTTTTTTGTCCACTCCTTAATTTTTTCCAAATTTTCATCAATATTTCCCGGAATGGCTGCTAAGCTACAAGCACCTACTCGTAAAAGATCTTGCATGGTGATAAGTCAGCTGTTAAAAAATAAAAATCTATGCCAAAGAGTTGCCTTTAAGTTATGTTATAACTAAATACTAAATACATGAGAAAAAACATATATTTTCATTATTGCTTCTAAGAAAATATATAAAACAAGAATTATCCATATAGATTAGATATTTCTTATAAAAAATGCAAATTGTGATTTTATGGAAAATAACAAAAAAGGTAGATTTTCAATCTTGAAAATCCCAGATTATAAGGATTTACCAAAATGGAAGATTCCATTCAAAATATTTGGACGTATTATTATGTTTCTGCTATTTCTCGTCTGTGGTGTGGGGTTACCGGTAGCAGTCGCAATATTTTGGGAAGACATCGTTTATCAAGGAACATATGATTTTTTCGGCGTTCAGCTCTCCACGATAGTCATTGCGATTATCGCTCTCTCAATACTCGTCCCAATTGGAATTTATGGTCTTATTGTCAGTGTTAAAATGATAATAACCGATCTACAAATGAAAAAATTTAGACTCACATTAGCACCGAAAATCGGGGCAATTACTATAATCATTTTATCTATAAGTGCCGTGCTTTATTATACACCTGGTTGGTATCTTTATTTGGGAATTAATCCTAAGTGGGGACCGTATATTGCGTTTCATGGAGATGATGGAATGCAAATCAGTTGGGATACTCGATCGAAGACGGAATCAAAGATCGTGTATGGAACGGATCCCAACAATTTGGATTTAGAAGCCACTGGCGGTGAATATTTCTGGGAAACGGGTGAAAAATCTCTCCATCATTGTGTTGCAATCACTGGTTTAACATCTAACCAAAAATATTATTACAAGATACCTGGATTTGATAATAATCTCTACTACTTCACAACTGCACCGTCACCAACTTCTGGAGAGGAAGTTTCGTTTACCATCTTAGGCGATACTCAAGGCAACCTAAATATACAAAAGCAAAATATTGGATGTATGAATGCTAAATTCGGTATAGAAGGTCTAAATTTTACTGTCGTGTGTGGAGACAATGTTAATGATGACGATAATATTGCAGAATGGGATATGCTGTTTAATAAGCAATCCTACGGAAAGATCGCTCCATACGTTCCTTATCACGTCTCATCAGGTAATCATGAATGTGGGACAATGAATGATGATCCAGATTATCCTCCAAGACAAAACTTGAAACTATTTCATCAGAATAAGTTCTTGAAGACACGGGAAATTGAGCCGGGAGACTGGGATATCGGTTATTATTATTCATTCAATTATTCAAATGTTCATATGGTCATTTTGGATAATTTCAACAGTAACGAAGAGTTATCCGATGGTCAAGTAGACTGGTTAATTCAAGATTTAGAGCGCAATAGCGATAATTGGAAGTTTCTCTGTTTTCATCATTCGATGTATTCGTCTTCAGACCACGGTTCGTATCCAGATCTGGCTGAAATATTAGAGCCAATCATGCACGAACAACAAATACATGCTATATTTTATGGACATGATCACATCTATGAATATTATGAAGTAAACGGAACCGAACCACATAAAACGTATTGTTTCCTCTGTGCTGGTGGCGGCGGATCGCTAAAACAAGTAACAAATCCTGAAAAGATGGGAGAACGTGTATGGCCCACAGAACAATCTTATGTTAATGAGTGGGGTAATTATGTTTTGGAGATTGGATCTTGGACTACTGATGATCGATTTGAGACTCAATACGGATGGGAATGGCAAGTTTATGCAGAACGCACACACCACTATATGCAAGTTTCAGTAGATGGTAATGTCGCAACATTCAATGCATATAGAACGGTCGATAACAGCCTTATTAAATCGTACTCCTATGTTAAAACATAACTTCTCTTTTCATATTTTCTTCGTATTTTTTATTTTTAATTCTGTCATCTATAGTTGAGAAAGACTTAAAATTTAGTAATTGAAATATAAAACTAATAGTTCTATAATATCTGTTCATCAATCGGATTCCACCATTTAAACATTATTTGTTGAACGGATACTATATAAGAAGATTATATTTTTCGAGAGATCTTCCGACAAAATTATCATGTATTTAAAATATGTAGAATGAGGGAATAAATTTGAGTAAAATTCGATTATCAAAATTAAGTAAAAAATTAAGGTCTTCATCGCAAATTATTATTTGGTTATTAATTTTAGAAATAATACTATCCATCGGAAGTATGGTATCTATTTCCACAGATCGATTTGGTTCCCAATCTATTAAGGATCAATCCATTGAGGCTTCTGAATCTGTCTATGTTAATCTATTTAGTGCCCAGACATTTACTGGGAGCATGAAAATTACTGCAATGGCATCACCAGATAGTTGTTTTGAAATAGTGGAGCAACTTCTACTAGACGCAGATACGTCCATATATGTTTCTGTTTACACCCTATCTTCCCCGTATTTGATGGAAGCACTTATCGATAGGATTGAAAATGGTATAGATGTCAAGCTATTACTTGAAAAAGAGCAAGTAAACTATCATGAAAAGAATTATAATCGCTGGACGTTAAAAAATCTAACAGAAATCTCGCATAATGGGAATTATGCGCAAGGTAAATGGGCTAATTCTTCAACCAGAGAAGAACATCCAGAAGATGATACGCTTTTTCAATATCAACATTCCAAGTATGCAATCATTGATGATGATACTTTAATACTTTCAAGCGGAAATTGGGGGAGATCTAGCTGTCCAAAACCACAAGATGATGGAGATGTGGACGGAAACAGAGATTGGTGGGTTGCGTTAGATGGGACGACGTCTACCCAAGCCCAGCAAGTTGTAGATTATTTTGACGATGTATTTGCATATGATTGGAGTGAAGGATTTGCGTATGATGAGTCCGTGGATGGTGCAGGATATGGTCAATCCTATGATCGATCAGGTAGCAGTTATATACCAACTACAGCACAAACATTCACAGAAAGTATGTCAATAACACCTATTCTTTCACCCGATACTTCATTTACACAGACAAGATCCTTAATTCAGAGTGCGACCAGTAGTCTGCAAATAGAAACTATGTACTTAAAAGATGGATTGGATGAAATTGTAAATGATATTATAGACAGACATAATGCAGGTGTTGATGTGGAAGTAATACTCAGTGACTCAAGCAGTGATGATACTGCGGTAAATCAACTTTTAGATGCGGGTATTGAAGTTAAACGTTCTAAACCGAATATGGACGCACCAAACCCAAATCCATTTGATACCATGCATAATAAAGGAATTATCGTGGACGGGGATACAATATTGGTTAGTTCAATTAATTGGTCTCCTGCATCCGTATTTAATAATAGAGAATCAGGATTAATCATTGAATCAAGTTCAGTTGCAGAATATTACGGAGATCTTTTCACATATGACTGGGGTGGGTCTGAATGGTGGGATCCCGATTATAATCCTAATGGTGATCCGTCGTCTTTTAAAATCTGGTATCTTCTTATTCCGATCGGCGTAATTGCAGCTGTTATTGTCTATAAAGAATTTGCGTAAGTATTCTACAAAAAGAGAGAAATAGCAAATGAAAAACACAAACTCTACCATAGACAGGTCAGAATTAGTTGACTCATTGAAACGAAATCCGATAATACCTGTTATAAAACTTCCGAAAACCGGAATAATTTTAGAACTTGCGGACGCATTACAAAAGGGGGGCATAAAATGGCTCGAAATAACCTTCAGAAATGAGTTTTGTGAATCTGCATTAACCACCTTAAAAGAATCGGGAATTCCAATCCATTATGGGGCGGGGACTGTAAGGACTATTGAACAAGTCCAAAAAGCATATGATGCAGGTGCAGAGTTTATTGTGAGCCCAGGATTAAATGAAAATGTCGTCAAAAAAGCAAACAAATTAGGAATTCCATTTTTTCCGGGCGTTGATTCTACATTGGGAATTGAGAAAGCACAAAAATTAAAACTCAATATTTTGAAAATGTATCCCGCGAATTTAATGGGTGGTGCAAAGTGGTGTAAAGCCATGGCAGGACCATATTTTGACGTTAAATTTATACCTAGTGGAGGCGTCAATCTCGACAACCTTGCGGATTATTTAAAACAAGATAATGTGCTAGCTTGTGGAGGAAGTTTTCTGGCACCTTCTCGACTATTAAATGAAGGAAGGTTCGATGAAATAACGGATATCGGAAAAAAAGCCGTAGAAATTGTAAGATCCATTCGAAATTAAAATTATCTTAATAATTATCTATAAAAAGTGTCTATATATCGAAGAAAGATGATAAAAATGAAGAAAAAGTATGCGCTTTATGCATTTAATGGGGATCCCATGTGTGTCGTCCATGTGTGGCTGAATGCCCTCGATATGCGCGAAAAAGGTTACGAAGTTAAAGTCATTGTCGAAGGTTCTGCTACCAAGATGATAAAAGAATATCATGAAAATGAAGATGCATTCTTCCGAAACTTATATCTCAAGGTAAAGGAAAAAGGTCTTATTGCAGCAGTATGTAAAGCATGTTCGAATAAGATGGGTTCGTTAGAAGCTGCAAAATCCGAAGATTTACCCATAGAAGGAAGCATGTCAGGTCATCCCCCCATGTCAAAATACATCGAAGAAGGATATGAAATCATTAATTTCTAAAAGATAATAAGTTAACTAATCTTTTTGACGTTCCGTCAAAATAACGCTGTATTTTCCGCGCAATCGCTATACCAGCCAACCCGCGTTAGGATAAATTAGATATGACAGTGGCAAAGATGTTATAAACAATTTGCATAAGATATATTGAGATCGCAGCAATCTCAAATTCTTGCGTGTCTAGCACGAGCAAGGTTCCATATGCAACATTCATCAAGGCAAATAGCAGCAGTATAATCTTGAATACTAATACAAGGATTGCACTATGCCTAATCGACCTATCATCATTTTTCAGAGACTTTAATGTGTCAATAGACCAAATGTTATTGAAAAAATAAAGTAAAACGAATCCACTTGAAAGATATGATAGACAATAGAAAGTCATAATCGTCCATGCAAAGAATCTTGATACCAACAAACCAATGCAACTGCATATTATGCTGAGTAATAAAGCCATGACGAAATAAAATGCACCAGGTCTTTTCTGGTTAGCAGACGGTTCATTTATCAAATAAAGCGTGGATAAATATAGAACCTGCTGAATAATGATGGTTATTAAGACCATATTCCATGAGAATAGTTCCAAGATGGTCAAGACTATTAAAAATAGAGAAAGCAGAATCATTGCGAGATTGACGATCCCAAAATAATTGGTTTTATTTTGAGGAATGATTGCCATTTTCTTCCTTTTTTTAGTCTTCGACCGTGGTTTTGAGTTTTCGTCTTCTATGTTTCTCTTGAGATTTTTCGCTTTTAATTCATATAGAACTAATGAAATAATAAACGGTGCAATAATAGACAATACGAGAAAGATATAAACATTATATCGATGGTTCTGTAAAACTGGAGTTCTATAATCAATTTCTTGAGGATAGATTGCTAACCACGGAGAATAATAGATATAATTATCATCTATTTCGGTTTCATTAACCGCACGATATGTTATTTCATAAGTTTCCGCATTTTCATGTACTTCTAATCTTGTATCTTCATTGTATGCAATAATTTTTCTTATTATGGCACTTGATTGGTCAATTCGCTCGGTAAAATTGGTATCATAATAGAAATGGTTTGAAAATTCCCCAAATGAAGACCAGTTACTTCTATCATCCATTTCCATGAGTATTCCTGTATAGGCAGTGGCACCCTCTAAATATAACATCAATTCATTTTCTCTGGCATCTCCATCTTCCCATTCTTCATCAGGATCAAATGACTCATCATAATCAACCAACGTAATGTTACATACATCGTTTTGATCTGCATGATCTGGCAAATAGGCCCATACTCTTAGTCCAATAAATATATCTCCGATTGAATAACAAATGGTAGTGTTTGAATTAAGGGACCAAGAATCTCCTTTAGTAAAAGGCGGTATTTCGGTCACGTTAAGCGTTAAATTTTGCACAGCTGATGCATTCCCGAGAAAACCGAATACCCCTACCGACTTAGATAATTTCAATCCGTCTGTTTCAAATTGAAAAGCCACGAGCATACTATTCTCAGATTGCGACATCGCAGTTCTCAGATTGCGATATCCGTTGTTGTCTTTAAAGAAGAGCGTATTTCTCCTATTGTCAATATCAACCCCCGATTTATTCGTATTAAGAGTTGCATATACGGGTATTGTTTGGGAACCGATTTCTCGATTATTATTAACTCCATCTTGTGCACCAAGACTATAATTCTTGGTAAAATATGCCAGTGCACGGATGTCGTAACATTTGTATTTCACATAATAAGGATAGGTGCGATTGTTTGCCCGTTCCATTAATGCTTCGGTCGGTTGCCAGTTGTAAATGGGCGTATAACTATTATCAGTTTCTCGATGGGGATAGACGTGACCGAAATAGAGATTTATAAATTCCAGCATTTCTTTGCCATAGAAGAACTGCCCCGAATAATCTCTCGAATGTGGTCCGCCTAAATTCCCGTTATTTTCTTGAATTAAAAAGGTCAACCAAAGAAACTCCATCATTTCTTCAGCTTCGGTAGAAAACTCAACATTAGGTGAGAATTCCCAAATTCCCATCATTGCCTTGAGAATGACTTGATAATAATTCATTGTTGCATATTCTCTTATACCATATCGCAGCGTAAAATCCTTCCATTCGTAAAAATATTCCATTCCCAATTTAATTGCTGCTCGGTCATTGAAATATTTACCAATCATCAGTATTCCCGCCGTCCTGAGCAAATGAATGTTCGTATAAGATGGATCATCCGAGCGATGTACGCAAGTAGATAAGACTTCGGCGGCTCCTTGTTCCCACATATTAAGAACATCATTGTCCATGAGGTCTTTATAATAATTGAAAATATACCCAATTATAACTGAATTAAAGGGTCCAGCGTTTAAATCATCAACAAGACCATCATCTAGATACCAATAAAAATTACCAAATGTCCGATATCCAGCGGATGGTGTATGTTCTTGAAACTGTCGAAAAAATGTCCTCAATACATTGTTGCCATAATCGATGTAGGTGGTATTTTCAGGGGATAAAGCAAAGCATAATAACGCAAATCTTATTTGATTGCGTGTATGTGCATGTATTTCGAGACCTTCGTCATCGTAATCATAATCATCTACAATCATGCCCAGAGAATCATTGTATCTGTCATAATATCCATCAAACGCGTCTAAAAACCCTTCTTTTAATCGTGCATCATAATCTGTTTCCGGCTGCGTTATGTCAAAATCATTCCTGAGTAAATTAGGCCACGTAAATTCTTCTCTAAATGGAACAGCCCAGTTAACTCCAAAAAAGATAAAGTTGGAACTTGCTATTATAGAAATTAAAAATATTAATCCTTTATGTTTTAAATCCAAAGGTAAGTCACTCAGTTGTTAATTATCCGCAATATTTGCGATTCTCTATTTTTTATCCTAAAATCTTATCAAGACTGATGTTTTGAAACAATTTAAAGAAGTTCTCGGCAAGATCTTCCGTTAATTCTTCTAATTCATTTTTCCTAAAGATACTTTCCTTCTCAATAAAACCAACAAGTAGGAAAAACGGAAATACCTTGTGATTGTATTTTATATTGAATTTTGAACTTATAACTTGAACATCTCCGTAGCGAACTTCAAATTGGGGTTTATTTTCATC
>WJKO01000612.1 GCA_014729055.1 Promethearchaeota archaeon
TCAGCATTATACAGTTTTTTAAAAAAACGAATATATTTAAAGAAACTAAGATAATTCCCATTCCTTAATCTTTTTTCAACAAAGGCTTCCAATCCTCTATTATTAATCGCATTACGCATTTCTAAGATTTCAGATTGGAATAATGCTACATTATGTTTAGCTCTCAATAATCTTCCTTTTTCCCCTGGTTCGTCAAAATCTTTCCTTTTTTTATGCCATGCTTTTCTCTTATCTGATATTTTATGATATGGTGCACAAGCAGAACATTCGCATTCCATAAATAACTCAATTTCATCTAAAAGATCCTTACCACCACGTCTTTTCCTATTATGAATGAGATAAGGGCGATTATGTGTCTTTTTTTTTAGAAATCTGTCCGAAACACCTGGCAACTGTATTACACCATAGCCACTTTTTTGTACCCAACCGTTTGAATCTAAAGAATCAACACCACAATATACGGCGAGATAGGTCATAGTACCGCCGATACCAAAGGCATGTATTAAAGAATGGGGTAATAAATGTCTTAAAAACAATAAATTATCGATAAACTGGTATTTTCCACCCAACAAATCTGTATTTGTCATCCGATGTACCATAGGAACAAGACTACCGATACCGATGATAGATGGATAATTATCCCCATTATGTTTAATAACTTTATTGACCATTCTTCGTATTTGCATAAGATTGTAACCGTGAACCACAGGCATGACATCAAATTTTCGACTATTGTGAGACTGAACGTAGGCATAGTTATCCAAAGTACCTTTTATTCGATCAGATTGCTCTTCATGACTTAGATCGGGAAATAACGGATAATCTAACTGAACTGCAATATCAGGATTATAATGACTTTGAATTTGCAGCACTTTTTTTTGAGTATAATTTTCTTTTAATTTGTTTATATGAGAAGATGATTTCATAAGCTGAAATCCCCCACTATCTATTTTATGAGCAAATAAATTTTGTAAATCGTGAATAATTCTACTTCTTTTATTATAGACATCTTGATATTCTAAATCATATGCGTTACTGAGAAAGGCCTCAATCTTCCCAGATCGAAATACATTTTTTTGAAAGTTAGGGCTTTCAATTATAGATAAACCAAACCATAAAAGTGGCGTATTCAATTCTAAATTTTTAGAAATAATTAATTTACCCGTTCTATTAGTCCTTTGTTTCCCAAATTTAGTAATATTGAATCTCATCAAGATTCTCCGATATGTTTTTATTAGCTATTAGTAAGTATTTTAACTTTTTTTTAAGAATACAGATGAGTATATTGACATAATAAAATATAAATCGTTTTGTTAATGTTACCTTAAATTTTCTAATAATACAGAACTTCTTGCAGGTTTATTACTGATTAATCAGAAGTTGACGAAGTATTTTATTTAATTTGAATAATTCTTCATTTGCGCCTAAAGATATATTGAAGAAATATTCGGATAATTTTCTGATAATATACATTTACAAATATGAATACATCTAACATTAAGTATGAGAAAAATTATCAAGGGTCAGAAACTAAAATTTACCTCAAAAAAAGCAACTACTTTTTATCTTAAAATTCTTAAAAAATGGAGATCTTTGATCCAAAATAAGGATTATCTGATATTTTTACCATGTGCATCTACAAAACCCATTCAGAATAGTCGCACTCACTGCTTTTTATCGCCGATTACAAGAACCTACAATAAAAATGTAATGTTGGCTATCATTTCTGAACCACTAACAATCATACCATATTACGAAAAATTCTATCCAAATTATGATTATCTTCCTGAGGATTTATGGAAAGATGATTCTGAAGTACAGCTGTTTGTCGATAGGTTAAATGAATTCCATAAAATAACGCCATCTACTATAAAAGTATACTATATCGGCGGATCACATCATTATAAGGTGTTAAAGAAAACCAAATGGAAATTCAAATACATTGAACCAAAACGCGGTTTAATTGGATATAAAGATGCAGCAACGAATCTTAAAGAGAAGATATTTCAGGAAAAGAAGCAAAAAAGGATCAAATTCAAGACAAATCAGATCAATATATCAAGGGTAGAAATTGCGCATACGTTTGCATAAGACATGCCAGATTGCTTTAATAGTTAAATTGCTTTAATTCTGCATTGGGAATTACTAAATTTACAATATGATAATAGTCTGAATGAATTGAAAATCGGATTGAATACCAATCATGCAAAAAATAATATATAAGTAGAGAAAAGTAAATTATATAGAGATCCGCTAGTATTATGACTAATTTGAAAAAAGATCGATTACGAGTGTTAATATAATGGAAGAAAATGAATTAAGATTTTCAAGTCATTTAGAATTGATTTCACAGGCAAGAAAAGCAGGTGTCGAGAATTTCAAAATACTTAAAGAGCGAAAAGACTTAATCACTAATAACTCTGGGCTTTTTTATAAATATTATACTAATTTGACTCTTTCGAAAGCTAGCAATCCATATCTAAAAAAATCTATTGTTTCTATAGATGGCAGTAATCAAGAAATAAATACATCGGGTCAAATAGTTTATGTTCCAATATCCATTGCAAGAGTGCATCTTCAAGCACCAAAATTTAATATTAAGTTGAAGAATATTCCTTATTTTGAAGAAATAAAAATTATGGATGCAGAAGGTCACGCAAAAGTTGAAAAAAATCAAAATTTTGTTAAATTCTATGGAAAATTTAAGCGCGATAGAAAAAAGGTTGAGAGCTCTATTAAATCTAATATTAATTTCTTGATGCTCAAGTATGAAACAGAATCTATAGGGGATTTAGCGGATCAAATTGATCGAAAAGAGATAACGAAACCCTCAATCTTGTTTTTGGACGGACCAATAATAGATCCTCCAATAAACTCTTTACTATCACTGATAGAATTACGATGTAATGTTTTAAAGCGTCTTTTAAAAAGTGGAGTCACAATAATCGGAATAACCAAAAGAATATTCCAGAATGTGTATCTAAATCATCTCCGTAGAACATTGGGAAAAAATACGAAAATTCATAAAATTCTTAAGACATTTAATGATGATTTCGGATTCTTTAATGCAATTTTTAACATGAATATAGCTAAAAATCCAAGACGAAGTCCTATATTTAATGTTGGAAATTTAAATCTTAGTAAAAGTAATAAAGTTTTCCAAGAATGGGCATTATATCGAGATTATGGGATCGAATTTGACAGCTGTTATTATATGAATGCCATGGGTGTTAGAGTAATCAAAGTAGATATTTTAACTACACCAACAATTAAGCATGTTGATCACGATTATTCTAACTTTTTTGATGCCATTGGCAAATTAACATATCCGAGATTCTCAATACCCTTGCCAGTTTATTTCGCACATGAATATGCTAATATCAGGAATGAAACGTTACAGTTGATAAAAAAGGTTATTCTGAATAAAGTAGCCAATATGGATCCATTAATGTTAATCACAAATCCACCAATCGACATGTATGATATAATATAAAGAGGTATATTGATGAATAAATTAAATAAAAACGGTAAAGATGAAAATATAATAGGAGTGATCTTAACACAATCAACGACATCAAGAGCGGTTTTTCAGCTTCGATATGGATGGGAGCGAACTAATCGAATATTTGAGGGCATGATTGTTCTAATACGTATTAAAGATACAAAACAGAGAGTATTAGGTAGAATTGAATCAATTGTTCCTAACAATGAATTGTTTAGAAGTGGAAATATATTTAGTGATGCGAGAAAAAATGGAATACCATTACCCTCTTCATTTGCTCAATCTTGGGTTCTTGTCGAAACTCAGATTTTACTTAATGTTGACAATTTAGGTGCTGTTACTATTCCTCCATCACCAGGCGATAAAGTTTTTCTAATTACACCTGAAGAAGCTGAAGAGTATTTATTTAAAAGAACTAAAAATAATCCAGATATTAAATTTGGACACCTTCATGGTTATGCCCCACGACCTAAGAAAAACGACGGTATACCGATCCCTTTAAATATAGATAATCTTCCGATGCATATAGGAATTTTCGGAGTTACTGGAGGGGGCAAATCTTATGATACTGGTGTTCTAATCGAAAGGTTATTATCAATTAAGAGTCTCGATAGTAATGGTAATTTTTTAGGAAAGATTTCTTATCCGTCAATAATCATTGATGCACATGGAGACTATTTGTGTTATTTCCGACACGCCCGTGAAAAATCATTTGTCTATTCAAGTTCTCTCGATTTCAATCTAGATAATTTTAGACATTTTGTATTCCCCAAGGTCTATAATAAAAGAAGAGATCAAGGAGAAAATCTTCGGAATGTTAAAAGAGTTGCAGTAAACTTCAATTTACTCAATCCTCGCGAAATAAGTGAATTAATTGTATTATATTATCATGGGGTTGTTGGTGTTGGAGAAAAACAAATAACGACCTTAACTCAAGTTTTGAGGAAAAAAAAAGAATCTAACGAGAAATTAGACTTAAATAAACTGATAAGCACAGAAGATGGTATCAAAGAAATTATGAACTTTATTATAACTAAACAAAAAAATTTATCGGGTAAATCAGAAGAGGAATATGTTTATACTAGTTCCCCTACAAAAAATGCCTTAGAACGGATCTTAACGAAATTCTATGATGAAGTTGAATATTTTCACCAATTATTATCTTCCCCCTCCCCTTTCAAAAAAGAAGAATATATAGATACAATCATTATGAATGGATTAGTGAATATTATCGATTTCTCTGCCGAGGGATCTGCATCCGCAGAAATTAAAGTTAAACAATTCTTCATGTCATATTTAGCAACTATATTATTTAATCGTTTTAGACGTTACAATATTGAGGAAGATCAAAAATATCATTTATTCTTTTTAATAGAAGAGGCGCAAATATATTGTCCATCCTCATCATATGATATATCTGCATCACTTGCAAAAGAAAAAATACGAGCCATTGCTACACAAGGGCGCAAATTCGGGCTAGCCTTGGGTATTATTACACAACGACCATCGTTTGTTGATCAAATAGTTCTTTCTCAATTGAATTCATTTGTGATTCATAGAATTGCTGCAGCGGATATTAGTCTAATTAGGAAAATTGTTGGAAATCTTCCAGAATCAATTTTACATAAATTAACAACGTTAAGGACGGGAAATATAATTATATCTGGACAAATGAATTTTCTTCCGTTTCCGTTGTGGGGTGAAGTTGTAGGTTCAGTTGAAAGACTAATAAAACCTGATGTGGGAGAAGTAAAACCATCAATAGATTTATATAACTTACAAAATAAAAAAGTAATAGAAAAATAGACGCTATATACATTAAAATGTAAAGATCAGGAATTTATTATGTTATTAAACAAAATATTAAAGACAGAAAAACCAACTAGAATAATCCCAGAAACTACTACAGATGATTGGGATTTAAGACTGGATTTTAGCTTTCCAGAGATTGATCAACTGATTCAGCTTGTTGAAGCATTATATGTCGATGATGTGCAGACAAGTGGAAAGATTGTAAAGGGTGGGTGGGGTACTGGAAAAACACATTTTCGTAAATATTTAGAAACAATTTCACAGAATAAGAATTCTGTGTTTATTGAAAGTTCGATGGGTAGAATTTGTAATGTATACGAAGATAAGAACAAAAAATATTGCAAGCTTATATATAATCACTCTAATCCTTCAGTACGATTTTTGACTGCTTTTTTCATTTCTGCTGAGGAAAATGGTTTTTTAGATGAGAAAGAAATAATCGGTTTCGAAAACTTTGGGGATCCTATTGTTTATGTAGAGAGGTATTTAGAATCTTTTTTAGATAAACACGACTTCATTACAATTTTTATCGATGAAATGGAGGAATTAGGAGATCGAAATAATGCGAACATGGTTCTTCAAGATTTAGCATCTCTCTTTCATGAAGAAGAAATGAAA
>WJKO01000054.1 GCA_014729055.1 Promethearchaeota archaeon
AAATATTAGTCTGGGTAAAATTTTATCACACTCAGATATGGAAAAAGAGCAGTTGTTGCCAAGTAATCTTAAAGAGACAATAAAAAAATCGGATAATTATTTGTTTATCTTCATACCTGGAGAGGAACAAGCTAAAATCAATATTCTACCCATAGGCAGTCTAAATATTAAAAAAATACTAATAAAATTAGAGAAATTCTCGCCAGATTTGGTGAAAGGTATTTCAGAAGTGTTGATCGAACTTGGTCTGAATGATAATTTGATTCATACAACGGGATTATGTTTCTCAAAAAATAGAGAATGTTACTACGAAACTTATGTAGACTTGGGTAAGAGCGATGTTAATGAGTTTAAAGAAGAAAATATAAAAGAAAATTTCTTAGAAGTCAATCGCGTTATTGATTTATGCATAATTAATATTACTAAAGACAGCTGTTCATAGATTTTCTACAAAAATATTTTAATCATGTTTTTGTATGAAATGATGAGATTTATAGAATTAAAATAGAAAGATAATAAATTGGAGGATTCCTTTAAATTGGTAAAGTTTTTGGAGTGTTGGATAATCACTCAAGATGGAATGACATTATTTCACGAACGAGAGAAAAATATACAGACCGTAGATAAGAACCTTATTTCTGGGTTTCTCACTGCGTTTCAAAGTATGTTAAAAGTTTCTAAACAAGGGGATGTTGAGGCAATTAGATTTAAAAATACGAAATTGCTTATTAAAACGGAAGATGAACCGTTTAAACTATATTTCATTGGAAGAACTAAGGACGGCGAAAGGGATAGATCGATTAAAAAAGAACTAGGAAAGTTGTCTGAAAAGTTTGTACTTCAGTATTGGAGTGAGCTTGAAAGTTGGCAAGGAAATATAAGTGTATTTATGAACTTTCAAACAGAATTAGATGGATTATTTAAGAATCCAATTGTGGAATAAATGAGAAAAAAATGCTTATAAAATATTAACCGCAGCGGAATTGAATAATAAGTGGTAAAATTTATAGAGTTTTGGATAATGAATCGTGATGGTGTTCCGTTCTTTCATTCAAAAGCAAATGAGAATGTAAAGAGTGTTAATGATTGTATGGTCGCTGGATTCATTTCAGCTCTGAACCAGATGGTTAGTGAAAGTGCCGATCAAGAATTAGAGGCAATAACATTTAAAGATAGTCAACTTATTATGTGGCCTTATTCTGATCCTATTCCTTTTTACTGTATTGCCCGAGCCCCTCTGAAAGAAAAAGAAAAAAACATTCGGAAGTCGCTTAAAAAGATTGCAAAAACCTTTTCAAAACTTTTTTTCGGTGAAATTACACATTGGTCAGGGAACGTAGATATTTTCATCGATTTTGAGGATATAATAAAAGATTATTGGGATTAGATTCGGGATCAAAATCCATTTTGTCTGAGTTGAGATGCAATAAACTTGCGGACATTGTCTTTTCCTTTATAAATACCATAATGCCCTTCTGCGAGGATATCGGCGTTTTTTGACATCAATATCTTCATTGATTTGTGCCAATCATTGATATTAGAATTGAAATCTTGCATGAAAGGACCATGTATATCTTGCCCAAAGAGTATTTTTTTATTATCATCTTTGACAATGACAGCAATTGAACCTGGCGTGTGTCCTGGTGTTTGAATAATTTTAAAGATTGTATCACCAAGGTTGATATCTTCTTCTTCTTTCTTTACAACAATGTCAAGATGTACTGGATTGTATTTTACACCATACCAGTCCGCCGCAATCATTTTTTCAGTACCTTTATCACCTTCTAGCGCACTACGCTCCCATTCATGAGCAATTATTTTAACCTTGGGATATTTTTGTTTAATTGAATGCGCAGAACCTGTATGATCGATATGACAATGTGTCAAAATAAGAGCTATCAAGTCGATAGGATTGTTACCTGTATCTGATATATTGTTTTCGATATAATTTAACGAATCTATTCCAGAATCTATAAGAACCAATTTATTTGACTTAGTCTTTACCAAATAAATCATTGCATCTCCAGGATTACTAAGATTAGATCCTCCGATAGCGAAGATATTGCTTGTAATTTTCGTAAATGGCATTGCATGATATTCTTATTTTCCTAGATTAATAATGCTTTTTTATTTTCTAACCTATATGTAAATATAAACATGAAAACATGAAAAATTATGGTATAAACATGAAATTATGGGATTATCATATTCATTCAAGGTTATGCAGACACGCTAAAGGTAATCTTGAAGAATACGTGAAAGCAGCAATTAACAAGAATTTGAGTGAAATAGGGTTTAGTGAACATATTCCGTATGAATACTTGCCGATATCACCCAATATTCCACGGGAGGAATATGGAATGCCTGAAAAGGAATTGCAATACTATTTCACAGAAATTGAGCGTCTCCAAGCTATATTTAAGGATGAAATTGTGATTAAAACAGGTATGGAAGTTGATTACTTTGAATGGAGTGAAAATGAAGTAATAAAGTTTTTGGAACAATATAGAGATAAGTGGGATTATATTATAGGGTCTATTCACATGATTGATTCGCCAAATTTTGGAATCTGGCCGGTTGATGACAATAGATATAGTAAATATTCAGAAATTGGGGTAGATGACGTGTATTATCAATACATTGAGCAGTTAGCGAGTCTCATAGAGACTGGGGAATATGATATACTAGGACACATTGATTTGCCTAAGAAAAATGGAAATCGTCCCCAAAATACTAAGCGATATTATCTTCTGATGGAGAATTTATTGGATAAAATTAAAACAAAAGAAATGGCTGTTGAACTGAATACAGCAGGTGCAAGGAAACCGATTGAAGAATATTATCCAGATAAAGAGATTTTACGGATAATTTCAGAGAAAAAAATACCGATGATTATTAGTTCAGATGCACATAGTCCTATGGAAGTAGGTTATGATTTTAACAACGCAGTCGCCTTGTTGGAGAAAAATGATGTCACTAATCTTTGTAAATTCACAAAGAGGAAGAAAGAACTCGTTAAGTTGAATGATTTAATCTAAAAATTGCAGAATTCAATTTGATCACGATAATTTTTTATTTTTATCGCAAATGATAGATAAAGATCAAAACCATGAATAAATTTTGTTATTTTCTTAGTGTCAATTGTTTTACATAGAGTTTTACGCTCAAACTCTCTTAAGTCAAACAATTTTGCGGATTCTACATCAATATTGAGAGCATCTGCACAATCTTCACAGAATATTTTTATTCCATTATTTACCAGAAGAATTTTAACTTCTTTTGGTTTCAATAATTTATCACATTTAAAACAGACTGAATTTATAAGTATATCCTCATCCTTGACTAAAGGTATCCATTTAGGATTCGTCTGTTCATTTTCTGCCTTCTCATTCAACTTACAAACATCCTTCAATTAAAGAAATGACAATAATTTTTATTTTTCAATGTCATTTTCCCAATAGCGGTACAAAATATTAAGTAATTATAATGTTGAAGTTAGCCTTTTTTAAGATTCCGCCAAATAAGACAAAATGATAATTAAAACTCTTTCAAAATAATGGATTTATTGCAATTTTAAAAACATTTTTGTATAATCAATATCCAAATTTTTAGATTGCTAAAAACAATTAAAATTAAAATAATTAACAAAGAAATTAAAATAATTAACAAAGAAATTCAATCGGAGTTCGAAAAAATTGTTTGATTTTAGCTGGGATTTATCATTTTCATTTGGGTTGAACGTTGAAACTTTGGCATTGATTTTTAATATTGGAATACCGATACTATATCTTGCCAACTTCGCTTTTCTATATAAGAGGTTGAGGGGATTCAAAAAAGATGCTCCGTTCTATGATTTTGTAAAAAGTCTGGTTTATTTCTTCTTTTTCTATGGCTTGGGTGCTTTATTTTTCGTTTGGTATGATTTCTTTTATATGGATTTTGCATCACCGAGTCCCTTGTTTAGAAATTTGGGGCAATTTGATCCTGTTGGTTTTACAGAACCCTTGACTTTTCAGATGATTCATATTTGGAAGATAGGAATACTTTTACAGAATGTCGGGCTTCTCTTGATGTTGAATCAGTTACGAGGAAAAGTGTTAAAAGGTAAAATTAAAAATATATTACCCATCGTATGGCAATTTATTGGAATTACATCAATGGTTCTATTAGGATTTGTGTTTCTCACTGATGATGTTGGCGAAGCATATTTTTGGGCCGAAATAAATTATTTATTCAATTTTGTTTGGTCTATCTCGCTACCTTTGACTTATAGGTTTATTATGAAGCAGTCTGCGGGTAACCTCAAGAAGTATGCTGGTATTCTTTATCGGTGTTTGATCGTTTATGGTTTAGCTTGGGGATTTAGAACAAGATTTGCGGTTCATCTATTTTGGAGATTGTTTGGATGGTTAGGAGATGCTAATCCTTTCACATTCAGGATGCTGTGGTTGATAAGAGCAATTTTAATAGTTTTAAATCTTGCGTTAGTATTGGTAGCTTACCGAAAACTCCTAGAATCTTTTAAATAAGTGAAATATTTGATTTTATTTTTAAAAATTATCAGTATCTTTTAATTTTTTAATTGATTTTAATTCTTAATGAATGCAAAAACCGATTTAGCGGTTTATTTCTTAGAAACCATCAAGGTATA
>WJKO01000613.1 GCA_014729055.1 Promethearchaeota archaeon
AAAACGTCCAAGAAAGGTAAAGAAGATGAAGAAGAAGAGCTAACAGAAGAAGAGAAACAAGAAAAGGAAGAAAAAGAAAGAGTTAAAGCGTTTAAGGACGCTGGTGAGATTGCAAAAAAAGTCAAGAAATTCATCCGTCCAAAAATAAAACCGGGTGCAAAATTAATAGATTTAGTTGAAGCTGCAGAGAAAAAGATCGAAGAGCTTGGTGGAAAACCAGGATTTCCCGTAAATATCGGTATTAATCACATAGCTGCTCATTATACACCACCTCCTGGTGATAAAACAGAGATCAAAGAAGGTGATGTAGTTAAATTCGATATGGGTGTTCATACTGGAGATGGTTATACCGTGGATACAGCTTTCACAGTTAATTTAAGTGATGACGATAGTTTAGATAATCTAATCAAAGCAGCTGAAGATGCTGTTGATGTGGCGGTAAAATTGATAAAACCAGGAATGAAGACTAATCATGTCGGTAAACAAATTGAGAATAAAATAAAAGAATTCGGATTCAAACCAATCCAAAATCTTTCTGGTCATAAAATAGAACAATGGAACCTTCACGCCGGAAAAGAAATCCCTTGTATCGCTACTCCACCTGGATCTGGTGACACGATGGAAGAAGGGGAAGTATATGCAGTTGAAGTATTCTCTACTAATGGTGCTGGGACTGTGCATAGCCAAGAAAATATTCAGATTTATTCGTTGCAAGGCGTTAGAATTCCATTAAGGAATCGAAAATCAAAAAAATTATTCGGATATATCTCGAATGAATATAAAACTCTACCATTCTCACGATGGCAGATCTATCATAAATTTCCAAAATCTATGTTTGGATTATTAGAGATTACCCGCTCTGGAAGATTAATTGAACACAATGTTCTTTCTGAAAAAAAAGGACGAGGAATTTATGTAGCCCAGTGCGAACACACAATTATCGTGACAGAAAATGGGTGTGAGGTCATTACTTAGATGCAAAAACAAAAAATATTGGTGACCGGTGGGGCGGGTTTTATTGGATCCCATCTGGTCGATAAACTAATAGAATTCGAGAATCAAGTCACTGTTATTGATAGTCTAGTATCTGGAAACCAAGAATTTATTCAAGATCAAATAACGTCGGGAAAATGCATATTCATCAAAGGTGATATTAGAAATTCAGAGATATTTAATGATATATCAGGTGAAGTAGACTATATTTTTCATCTCGCAGCGGATCCAGATGTCAAGACCAGCGTTTCAAAACCAGTCTTATCGTTTGAGCATAATGTTCGTGGCACATTAAATGTCCTCGAATATGCACGTGTAAATAAACCTAAAGGTTTTATTTTTGCCTCTAGCGGTGGAACGCTTTATGGTGATGTAGATAAGTTTCCAATTACTGAAGAAAGTTTACTCCAACCTATAAGCCCCTACGGTGCCTCGAAAGCTGCGGGGGAAATATATATTGGTGCATATGCAAATGCATATAACTTCAAGGCAGTCTCTGGGAGATATGCTAATATCTTTGGAGAACGGAGCATGCATGGTGTGAGTTTCGATTTCTATCATAAATTGAAAAAGAATCCGAAAGAATTAACCATCCTTGGCAATGGAATGCAAAAGAAATCTTATCTTCATGTATCTGACTGTGTAAACGCTACGATCTTAATCGGTGATAATCTAAATAAGCAAAAAAAATGGTATGATTATTATAATATTGGTTCAGAAGAATGGTTTACGGTTAAAGAACTAGCAAGTGTGATCGAATCTCAGATGGGCTTAGAAAATGTTAAACATAAATTTACGGGTGGAGAAAAAGGATGGGTAGGAGATGTTCATAAATTGTTACTTTCAATCGAAAAAATCAAAGAAATTGGATGGAGTCCAAAGATTTCCTTTGAAGAAGCCATGCACAGATATGTTGAGTATTTAGAAAAGATATAGATTTAATTCTTTGGTTTTTATTTTTCTTTATCTGGGAAGATAGTTTTTCCTTCTTTGGCTGATTTCATACCCCATTCACACATTTTTATTGCTCTATATCCGATTTCGGCATTTGATCTTGGCATTTTATCTTCTTCAATACACTCAAGATAATGTTTAATTTCCATCTTTAGTGGTTCTTTAAATGCATAGACAACCTTTTGTGGGTTATATTCGGTAATTCTAAACGCTTCAGAGGTATTTACAGGTTGTTTCTCAACCTGTACATCATGAATGATAATTTCATTAGGTTTTAAATAGTCAATAATAGCTGTTTTTTTGGAACCTACTACAATTAGTTCCCGCCGTCGTCCAAAAACTGGCACTAACCAAGACTCAATGAAGTATCCTTGAATATTATGTGGATATTTCAAGCACACTGTGACGATATCTTCATAATCTTTTGATTCCTCAGTTTGGACAAATACTCCTCGCTGTGCTAAGATACTCTTAGGATAATCAACATCTAATAAAAAGCTAAAAATATCAAAATCATTTACTGCTAAAGTGAATATGACCCCCGAATCTTCTTTTGGAATGGAAAGACCGAATTTAAAGCCATAGAGAAAATAAATTTGACCAAATTCATTCAAGTCAATTCGCTTTTTAAGTTCTAATAACC
>WJKO01000876.1 GCA_014729055.1 Promethearchaeota archaeon
ACCAGCAGCGGACGTCGGCTGCCTTGCCCCAGGTCCATCGAGTAATCGGCAGAACCGATGATGACCATGGCATCTTGCAGCAGGCTGCGTCGGAGCTCTTGGCTGATATCCAGCACCCGGAACGGCCGAAAGGTGGGGTTCAGTGCAAACCACGCATTGGTCTTCTGGTCTGCTGTCTGAAGACTGTCGGTGTAGAACACCTGGGCCTGGTAGTTGCCCGTGCCAGCATCAATGGTGACCTCGATCTCTGCCAAGGGTTTGGTGCCTTCACGGCGCCGGATGTACTGGACATCGATCAGGCTGCAGGGGTTGTTCAGGGCGAAAAACGTATTGAGCTCGGAAGCAAGCCCGATCGGACTGACCCCCAGGTTCACGCCAACAACTTCGATTTCAGCGACCATCGGACTCCTCCTCTGCCTTGGTGATCAGCTTTTTGGCCTGGTCTACCAAGGCCACCGGCCGGTATGTACCCTCGAGACCCTTCCACTGAGCGAATCGCTCGCTGCACCCCTTGTAGCCCCGATACGCCTTTTCCAGGAATTCCATGACCAGTTCGTTGGTGGGGGCTTTCCCTTGCTCAAGCAACTGTTGTTCCAGGCGGAAGAGTTCATTGAGATCTCGCTGGACTGTGGCACCGTTGAGTCCGATCTGCTGCAGGTAGATGTGGTTGCCCTCATCGATCACCCCGCCCCGGGCACGGGCTGCACAGATCGCCTGAATCAAAGCAGTCTTGATATGGTATTCTTCTTCCTCTTTTTCGAAAGCCTCTTCGGTAAACTCCTCCACACCGGCTTTTTCCAGTATCGAATTATATTGTTCGATCAACTGGGTGACCTTGCGGATAGCACCCGAGATATACCCTTGAGAATGCTCCAGGTTCGCTTCCTTCTCTTCCAACTTTATCTGAGCCATCTCTATGTTGAGGTCATCATCGCCATCGTTGTTCTTTTCCAATAACTGAATCTTTTTCTTGATGTTTTTAATCTTGACCTTTTCCTTTTTCATCTTGAAATATGAGGTACGCAGAGCCATCATTGAACGCTCTATCTCAGACAAGCATTGACGCGCTCTTCGCAATGGAGTCATCTGAGTCACGGTCAACATGTTGTCCATGAAAGCAGACTGACGCTTGTTGAAATTGGAAGTATCGGCTTTTACCTTGGTCAGATTTTGTTGGATGATATCCAACATTTGATCGTGACCACAAGGGGTAATGTCAGTCTGGCGGATTACCTGTATTTCGTTATCCATTACAAGCCTCCGTGGGAATTTGAAGTAGCTGCTGAACTGTCTATCGCTGATAAGAGATCTCCAAAATCTGTAGCATTCCCCGTAGAAGCTATAGTTACATACTCTATTGTATTAACCCTTAATCCTTCATCTCCCCCTCCAAAGACAGCCCGAACAGAATTAGACGTACCTGCTATATCATCTCTAGCTGCCGTTAAATCACCGAAATCGGTTGCATTGCCTGGAGTAGAAATTGTTATATAATCAATACTATTTAAACTGGCTGCCCCATTATACCCTCCTGCAATCAACCCTCTAGTATTGCTGGAAGCACCGGCTGGCCCCCGTAATCTATCATCTGATAAATCGCCAAAATCGTTTGCGTTTCCTAAAGTTGAAATAGTTGAATAATTGATAATATCATCCGAAAGCGCGATCCAATCACCGCCTGCACAAATACCTCTAGTAGTAGAAGCAAATCCGGCAGGAGATTGACTCACTTCCGCTGTTAAATCCCCAAAATCTAGTGCATTTCCGGTGGCTGCAATGGTAATATATTGTATCGTATCTGTATAAAAAGAGCCTCCATCAAAATAACCACCAGAAATTAAACCCCTGGTACTATTTGAACATCCTGCCGATTCCGATCCGATATCAGTAAGTAAATCCCCAAAATCAACAGCATTCCCTAATGTTGCTATAGTGCTATAATCAATGGTGTAGGGGAAAGGTGACGAAAACAGACCTGCCCAAACAGCTCTGGTTGACGAAGACATAGCAGCCAGTTGGGCAGCGCTTGACGTTAAATCCCCAAAATCAGCAGCATTTCCTACGGAGGCTATATTTATATATTGAATTGTATTAACAGCACCTGGTGAACTACCTCCTGCAAACAATGCACGATCTCCGACAGGGGCTGCAGTGGTGGTCGTGGTGGTTGTGGTGGTGGTCGTTCCTGTGGTAGTAGGATACGTTGCAGTGGTCACGCTAGTAACCGTGGTAACCGGTGGAGTCACCGTCAGGGTAAAAGTGCTTCCGGTAGGAAGATCCGTGGTTTGCCCGTTTCCGATACACCCACAATCGGCCGTAAAAGACAAAGACCTTGCCGACAAGGCCCCGCTGGTTCCGCAACCCGGCGCCACACCGGCAGCATCGTTACCCGACCCATCAGGAGTAGCCTCAATGCTCTTGAACAACACGTGAGGTCGTCCTTGCAGCCATACAACGTTACCCAGATTGATAGCATCCACCGGCGGCTTGTTGGCGTCGGTCAAATGGTCGTATTGCGCCCTGACTCCAATGGCAACGTTTCCTCCTGCAGGCGCATATATTCCCACGGCATTCAATGTTGCATCACGAATCAAATCACGGGTTGATTTGTAGATGACCAGCAGTCGCTTACTCTCATCGCCTTTGCTGATAAGCGCTACATGGATCGGGGTGAAATCAGCGTTGGTTGTGAAAAAGGCGTTCATCAATGATTCGGCTGTTATGTTGCCGATGGTGACGAATTCTTCTGCAAACGATCGACTCCCACCATCGCGATACCAGATATTAAGAAGCGGTTGAGATCCCTGACTTCTTCCTTGTTCATATGAGGTTGTTACATTGACAATGGTCATGTCATTATTGACTGCCAACCAACGATTGACCCCGACACCAACACAATCC